>JAGQQP010000511.1 GCA_020426085.1 Planctomycetaceae bacterium
ATGATGAGACCATCTGGAAGCTCGCGTTAGCACGAGATATCATGCAGTCCAATTTTGTGAAGGTCAGTCCGGATGATGATTTGAATACGGTGATGCAGCGGTTCACCGCAATTAACGTGGAAGCCTTGCCGGTAGTTGATCACGAAGACTCCGGCATCCTGCTGGGAATGCTGAATCGTAAAGAGACGATTGGTTATTACAATCAGCAGCTCATGAAGCATAAGCGTGCGGGAGAAGAGAGTGAGGCTTAAAGCCAGGTTACTCTTCATCATCCGTATTACGCATTTCAAAGAGAAAACGTGACGGGAGTGTCGGCTGTTTTTTTCCCCATTTGGTTCGCGTTGCGGCACGACTTAGTGTGAGATAATCCTGAGCCCGCGTGATGCCCACATAGGCGATTCGTCTCTCTTCCGCGATTTCCGCATCGGTACCTTCCACAGAGCGTTTGTGAGGCAGCAACCCTTCTTCCATTCCCACGAGATAGACGCGGGGGAATTCCAGCCCTTTGGCACTGTGGAGCGTCATGAGTTTGACAGCGTCCTGGGCAAGCTGGTCTTCTTTTTCATTCAGATCATCACGGTCCCCCAGTGCGGTTTCTTCCAGAAATCCAGCGGGGGAAGGATCACTGGCTCGTCGACAATATTCATTGATTGATTCGATGAACTGTTCGAGAACCACAATGCGTGCCTGCTGTTGCTCCGAGGTTTTATACTGTTTTTTGATCTCCCCTTCATAGTCAATTTCTTTGATCAAGTCATGCATGATTCGAGAAAGCTCACGGGGGGACCGTTCCAGACGGGCTCGATATCGTTTCAGCAGATCGTGAAATCCATTCAGTGCACTACTCGCGCGGGGACTCAGGTCGTTTGTCTGCTGGGCGGATGCAACCATTTCCCAGAACTTGTTTCCGGCTTTGACGGATTGATTGACTAATTTCTCAACGGTACTGCTGCCGATGCCACGCGTGGGCGTATTGATGATACGCAGCATGGAAAGCTCATCGTGTGGGAAAGCCAGCGCTTTGAGGTACGCAAGCAGATCACGGATTTCGCGGCGATCGAAGAACGACTGGCTGCCGATCAGTTGATAGCGGACATTCGTGCGGCGTAATTCTGTCTCAAAGACCCGGGGTTGCTCATTAGTGCGAAACAGAATCGCAAAGTCGCGTAAAGGTACGTCCTGTGCCTCATGCAGATATCTGATTTCACCAATGATCTTTTCGGCTTCTGTTAATTCGTCTGCCAGTTCAAGAAAGCGTACCGGCGACCCCATTTTTTTATGGGCAATCAGCTGTTTTTTGTGGCGGTCTCGATTATGGGTTACCAGGCGGTTGGCCAGTTCAATGATTTTATCGGTACAACGGTAATTGCTTTCGAGCCGGACCACCTTGGCTCCCGGGAACTGTTGCTGAAATCCCAGAATATGCTTTACCTCGGCGCCACGCCATCCATAGATAGACTGATCATCATCGCCGACCACACACAGGTTCTGATGAGGTTTTACCAGCGCGCGGATCAGGCTGAACTGTGAGAGATTGGTGTCCTGGTATTCGTCGATCTGAACATAATCAAATTTTGCCTGAACCCGTTCGAGGACTTCCGGGTGATCTGAGAAGAGCTGGTTTGTCAGCATCAATAAATCGTCAAAATCAACCGCCCCGCTGGACCGCAGCTTGCTCTGATATTTTCGATAGGCCATCGCAGCCAGGAAGTCGAAATCATTTTCGGTGTAGTTGGTGGCATCTTCCGGGGATACATTTGCCATTTTCCAGGTACTGATCCGGTTGAGCAGATCACCGGGGCGCAGACTTTTGTCATTCACCCGAATTTCCCGGAGTGCGGTTCTGGCAGCCGACTCCTGGTCGCCTCGATCGTAAATGACGAACTTCTCCGGATAACCCAGTAAAGAGATTTCTTCCCTCAGAATGCGGACACAGAGTGAGTGGAATGTGGAAATGAATGGCTTGGCAGGCAGTCGTTTACCCAGCAATGCAGCCATGCGTTCCTGCATTTCTTTTGCAGCTTTGTTGGTGAATGTTACGGAGAGAATTTTATCCGGTGCGACGCCACTACGGATGAGTTCCACCATGCGATAGGTAATCACTCTGGTTTTTCCGGTTCCAGCTCCGGCTAAAACCAGAAGCGGACCGGAGAGTGTGGAAGCTGCTTCACGCTGTGCCGGATTGAGAGAGGCCAGGTGATTCAATTGGTTCGGGCTGGTAGACGGGGGCATGTAACTTAATCAATTGTCGTATAAAAAACAGGAGCGAAAATCATCTCATCGAATGATGCTCCACTACAGTTGAGCGAATTCAGCGACTTTCGTCGGGATTACCGGGTTTGGGACGCGAAGGTGTACTTTTTCGGGATGTATGCTGTTCTTTACCGGAAGAGGAGCCAGGTTGCGGCTGAGTTTCTGAAGTTTCAGAGGAACCTTCCACTGGTGGTTTGCGTTTCCTGCGACGGAGTCGCTGTTCGGGAGTCAAATCTGACTTTTGAGCAGAGCGGGGTCGATTGGAGTTCGGATCGACTTTCTCACTTATCCTTTTCTTACCGGGGGCAGCGGCCGCAGGTCGAGATGTGGTACTGTCAGCGGTTTCAGTCTGCTGTTGTGCGACCGCTGTTTTCTGTGTCTGGTAGACTTCTTTAAGCGGGGTCAGCATCTCTTCGATTGTCTGCCAGCGATCCTGAGGATACAGTTCCAGACCTTTCATGATCGTGTCACCAACCTTGGGATCGATTCCAGGTAGTAATTCCTGAATCGGTTTAGGTGGCGAATTAATGTGTTGCAGTACGGCTTCCATTGTTTCTGCGGCCTTCCAGGGGAGGCGTTTGGTCATCATTTCGTAGCAGGTTACTGCATAGGAAAAGATATCAATTTTCTGGCTGGTCTTCTGTCGCTTGATCAATTCTGGTGCCATGTAGGCTGCAGTACCCGTGCGGTTTCCAGGCTGTAAAAACGGTGGTGTATTCGGAACGACGAGGCCAAAGTCGATTAATTTGAGCTGCTGCTCATTGTCGACCATGATATTACGGGGACAGATATCACGATGGATCCAGTTTTGGTTATGGAAATACTGAATCGCATCGCCGAGCTGGATCATGTATTTCAGGCAATTAGTTCGCATGTCCTCATTTTGTGCTTCGACAAGAAAGCTGAGGCTATAGCCTTCGATGAATTCCATTACGAGGAACTGTTCGCCATCAGAAGTCAATCCATGCTCGAATGTTTTGACGATATGGGGGTGTTCAAACTGAACGGCAATGTCGCCTTCTTTGGGTTTGTTTAACCCGACGAATCTGGCTTCCAGTTCTTCCGTTTTCTGTTTATGGAGAACTTTGAGAGCAACGATCCTGCCTGTATTGAGATCACGGGCACGCCAGACCTTAGACATACTGCCCTGACCGACACGTCCAATCAGTTCAAAACGCTGCTTGATATTGACGCGCGGCTGGCGGGACTCTTTGGAAAAGAAACGCTTTAAAAAGTTCATGTATTCACCAGCAGGCAAAGAGTGAATTCAGGACCAGGCATATACCGGGCTCAGAAGAATTGTAACTGGCCCGATATCAATAGTATAAGTGTCTTTGAGGCAATACGCAAAGTGCTGCCAGACAAAGCTTTCAATAATACCTTTGAAGAAAGACCTGTCCAGTCTA
>JAGQQP010000512.1 GCA_020426085.1 Planctomycetaceae bacterium
GTTGTGCCTTGAGTGATTTGTTTTCTTCGACCACTTTACGCTGGTCCAGGCACCGTTCAATCGTCAGGCTGAGTTCTTCATCAATGACCGGCTTGGTCAGATATTCAAAGGCGCCCAGGCGGATCGCTTCCACGGCACTTTCAATGGTTCCATATCCAGTAAGCATAATGACCGCGGTGTCCGGTGCATGCTCTTTGACCCATTCGAGCAGGTGGAATCCATCCTGGTCAGGCAGGTTCACATCACAGACGACGACCTGAAACGGGAATTCTTTCAGTCGCTCAGTCGCATCCAGGCAGGTGAGAGAAGTTTCGGTACGATGTCCGAGGCTGCGCAGGTAATCAGCCATTGCTTCCAGAATATATTGATCGTCATCGACTACCAGTAAGGAACCAGAGTTTGTCTTCATTGAATTATGTCTCGCCAAAGTGTGCATGTTAGCTGTAATCGTCGTACAACTGTGTCGTGGGTAAAAATCAGCCAGTCTGTGACCGAATTTACAATCTGAATTGAAAATCTGTTTAAGGGTCCGGTGGGAAATCAATCCATGATCTCGGCCGAACGAACTGCTGGATAAATCAGACCTCGTTACAAATGAGATTCAGATCCAGACTTTCATGTCAGACAAAGTTGTCACCGGACCGGTGAGGAAATCACCTGAGGATGAAACTGGGAGTCAAACATAATGAAGGGATAATCAAACATAGATCACAGGTTTCAATCGGGCAACATGCGGCACGGGTTCTCTGTTGTTTTCCCGAATCAGGGTTGTGGAGAATATCAGACGACGTGCTCCGGGATGTGTGTTTCTGAGCACTTTTTGTGGTCTGCAGAGTAACGCGAGAGCAGATTAAAGCGAAAAAATCGATTCTGCCGGGTTGTGAACGGCACGTCACATTGTCCTTCCCCGCTTAGAATCCCTGCATTTGTCAGTTTGGATATAACTGATACTTTCGCAGGCAAATTTCCATGTTTACCAAGTTTGGCTGATTCAGGTTAAGTCGGGGGAGAATCTGGCCGGTGTAGAATGATATGAAAGGTCGTTTTTTCTCGTTTTTCATGTCAGAATCTGGTATCAGACGATGAAATTCCGCTTAAAACAGGCTGATTCGACGAAGAAATACCGATTGAGAACGAATGATAACTGTAAACACAGCCTTGAGATGGTGCGCTTGTACTGCTACTATTGGGGCTTACGTGGAAAGAATCCAGACTGTCAGAAGGCAGGTCGGGTGGTCCTGTCGTGTACAATTTCCGCATTCGACTGGTTCTATAATCGTTCTAACTGCAGAGAACACGATTAAAGTCAGCAGTTGGTCCGGGAATGGTCTGTATTGTCGTGGCGTGTGACCAGTCAGCCTTTCCGATAAACAGGGTATGAATTTCCTGAAGATAGCCTCTCGTATCAGGCTCCTCAAAAGATAACAGCCGAGGAAGGCACCCGGCAGGTGTGGACCCGGTCAAGAAAGTGGGAGTTGTCCGTTGTTAAGAGCGATAATTAGTGATATTCACGGTAATCTCGAAGCGCTGGAAGCGGTTCTGGCAGATATTGACAGCCGTGAGATCAGTGAGATTTATTGCCTGGGCGATATTATCGGCTATGGCCCGAATCCGCGCGAGTGTATTGATCTGGTGAGAAAACGCTGCCAGAAGTCATTATTGGGTAACCACGATCAGGCAGCCCTTTTCGATCCCGAAGGTTTCAATGCAGGCGCTGAACGGGCTATCTTCTGGACGCGACGTATGCTGGAAACGGGCGATGCCTCTAAGAATCAGGATCGCTGGGATTTTCTGGGCGAGTTACCTCGCATGATTCGCGAAGACAATCTGCTGTTTGTACATGGTTCTGCACGGAATCCACTGAATGAATATGTGTTTCCGGAAGACATCTACAATCAGCGCAAAATGGAGCGGATTTTTGGTCTGGTCGACCAGTACTGCTTCCAGGGACACACACATATTCCTGGTGTTTTCACAGAAAGTATGAATTTTCTTGCTCCAGATGAAATCGATTACGTTTACCCCTTCGGCCAGGAAAAATTCCTGGTGAATGTGGGGTCAGTCGGTCAGCCACGTGATGCAGATAATCGTTCTTCCTATGTAATCATTGATGATGAGAAAGTAACGTTCTGCCGCGTTGGATATGATTTTAATGCGACCGCTGAGAAGATTTATGATATTCCTGATTTAGACAACTTCTTAGGCGACCGCCTGCGGGATGGTCGATAACAATGGAACAAAAACGACTCTTACTGTTTGTCACTCTGTCAGTAACAATGATTATTTTCTGGCAGCTGTTTGTTAATCCCAAGCTGGCTCCCCAGAAACCCGCAGTACAAAATGCTGCCGAGAATGATGCGCAGGATCCTCAGGATGCCGATGCACCTCTGGTCGCGAAAAAACCGGATCTCCCCGGCGAAAAAAAGGCAGAAATACAACCGGCTCCTCAGGCCGATTTTCTGAAGAATCCGCCTCGCACGATTCTGCTGGGATCACTGGATCCGGAAACGGGCTATTTCCTGCAGACAGAAATTTCGACCGGGGGCGCATCACTGGTTGAGGCGCACCTGAATGACCCCCTTTATCGCGATTTGAACAATCCCAACCAACCACTGCAGCTTCTGGGGGAGTTTAAAGCCGGCAAAGACATCAAACGCAGCCTGGATCTGAATATTGAAAAACTGGATGCCAGACTGGCTGCATTTAATACAGACTCGCACTCAGCCAACTGGAAAGTTCTGGATCTGGTCAAAGATCCGGATGATCCCAAAATCATACAGGCGGTACGCCTGAGCCTGACGGCACCGGATGGCAGCATCGAGGTTCAGAAGAAATTCGAACTCAAGAAGTATCCTGTTCCGCAGGGAAAGGATTCTCCCGAGTTTCGTGAGTTTCGTGACACCGATCAGGCGGGGTACATGGTCCACTTTGAGATCAAAGTGATCAATCACAGCCAGGCCATTCAGAAGCTGGATTACCAACTGTTGGGACCCATCGGAATTCCCCTCGAAAATGCCGAAAACACACGTAAGTTTCGCGATTTGCGCATCGGGTTTCTGCAGGATGATAAAAGTGTCGATACCAAAATCTTTACCGCTTCTGAAATCATTGACAATATCAATGCACAGAATGTGGAGAAATACACTCGGGCGTTTCAGTTTGCCGGAGTCGATATTCAGTACTTTGCTGCCCTGCTGACTCCTGATGGGAAAAACTACGATCCACAACTCATAAATGGCGAGATGGAGTCCAACTATTCGGTCAGTGTCGAGCCGGTTTTGATTCAGCGTAACGCGAGGGTGGAAACACAGAGTCGGATTACCGTCAAAGTCAATTCGCGAGATCTGGATCTGGCACCGGGGGCCGACATTACTCACAGCTATGCGATGTATACTGGACCGAAACGGGAATCGCTGCTGGGACCGCCGCTCAATGCGACCGAAATTATGGACCTGGGGTTTTTTGGACCGGTTGCCAAGCTGATGCTCTGGCTGCTGACCACCCTGCATGGATTTGGTCTGTCATATGGCTTCGCCATTATTGGACTTACGATCCTCGTGCGTGGCAGCCTGTATCCACTTTCACGGAAACAGGCGATTGGCGCGCAGAAGATGAAAGAGCTGCAGCCGCAGATTGCTGAGCTCAAAAAGAAATACGGA
>JAGQQP010000513.1 GCA_020426085.1 Planctomycetaceae bacterium
CGAGAGTTCTACCAGTCGTTTTTGCAGGTACGGCTGAGTTGTCAGACATGAAAGATCAGACTTTGAGAGAAAGCGTAACAGAAGAAAATTCGCAAAACCGGCTAGCTGACGGGCTGACTTTCCTCACTGTTTTTCAAAAACAACTTCTTCACCGAATCACGCAGCAACACCACAATCGTGGCAATTCCCAACATGGTACCAAACGGGAACATCGGACATTCACAGATAGCAACGATCATACAGAACCGATAGTTTTCATACCGTGCCAGACACTGGCCGGTCAGAATGATACAGAACAATATCGCGATACCTATGAATATAAAGATAAGGCCAAAGCCGATCGTCAGGGAGACTTCCAGGTCAGGTCGTGTCTGTCCCAGATACTCACGGGCTGCATCCGATAATTCTTTTAATGCGCTGTAAAATATCAGAGTCACCAGGACATTCAAAATGCCAAACAGGATCTGTAATTTGGAAAGCAACTGCAGATGTCGCTGATCACGGTCCATACGAAGCGCCCATTTCATTCAGACGGGTACAATAAATATTTGAAACGCTAATAGTGGAAGTTCAACTTCCACTCATAATTATGGCACTGTTTCTGCCTGAGGTACAGGAATCGGCTGTGGTTTTCCTGACTCGCGAAAGGCACCCGTCTCCAGGAATCGCAGCGTATGTGCAATCGTCTCCGGATCGTTCATCATAAATGAATGCAGAACGGGCAGCATGATAAAGTCAGCTGCTCCCGGCAGGCGCGTGCTGCTGACTGCGACCGTCCCGTCATCATCTCCCCGAATCAGCGGATTATATCCCTTGAGAGTGTTTCGTCCTCCGGCGACGACACCAAATTCAAAAAGGGGGGTCGGGAGATTGCCGATAAAATCGCTGTTGGCTTCTGTAACCAGTTGCTGACCAGCAGGACCAAAAATGGCTTTGAACAGTAAATTGGAACGGAAGCGATCTGCCATATCCGCTCCCCGGTTGGGCACTCCCAGCATGACCATTCGTTTCACGCGCGGATCGACTTCATCCTGTTGCGAGAGCCACGATCGTACAACCAGCCCTCCCATACTGTGCACCACCAGATCAATCTCTTCGATTCCCTCGAGTGATTCAATGACCTTTCCCAGATAGCTCGCATTTTCGGGGATCGTCCGCTGCGTACTCGGATAATCGAAGGGGACCACCAGCCAGCCTTTCTCCTGACAGGTCTTCTGCATTTTTACAAACGATTTGGAAGAACGGATGATGCCATGGATCAGAATGACCGCTTTTCCCTGCATGGGGGGAATCTCTTCGGCTTCTCTGATCTCTTGCAGACGCTTCTGACAGTCAGTCAGGGATCCACTGGCATGCCTCTGATCTTGAGGATCCAGCAGGCGATAATGCTTGCTGATGACATGCTGCTGAATCTTCCAGCCCTGAAAGAACTGTACATCACCCCAGAACTGGCGCCCACCCATGGTCTTCATTACTAATTCCTTCGCAGAGTTTAATTCGATTGTTTTCTTCGCGGCAGACGGGGAAATCTCTTCAGCCCGAGTGAAAGACGAAAGAAAGACCAACAGCACCAGTCCGGTCCAGATGGAGAAAAGATGCCTCATATCCTCTGCTCTCCGGTACTAACTTTCCTGTAAAAAAGGTAAACTGATTTCAGGCATTGTATCGATTTCCCGAATCCATAAGAATGCCTTTTAAATCGGCGTCTGTTTTTTTTATGATGACCTGCCTGATCAGCGGCAGTACTGAATTTCGTTTTAAAAACCCCTCAATTATGCATATTATCAATTCCCCCGGGAAGGACAGTTTCAAAAATGGATCCGCAATCGAGTTTAGCAGATAACCCCCTTCTGGTTTTAGAGGGACTTCCCCGTTTCGATCGTATTGAACCGCAACATATTCAGCCTGCAGTCAAAGCACTACTGGAGCAGTCAGAAGCGGGTCTGAAAAAAATTGAAGCCGCAGCGCAACCCTCCTGGGAAGGTTTAATGCAGCCTCTGGAAGAACTGGATTATCCCTGGGAACGATCCTGGGGTTCAGTGGGTCATCTGCTGGGGGTGAAAAATACTCCTGAAATCCGGGAAGCCTACGAAAGCGTTCTGCCGGATATCGTGGCCTTCTCATTAAGCGCCAGACAGAGTAAACCCATCTACGAAGCATTGGTCACTTTGCGCGACAGTGAAAACTGGAATACGCTCAATGATGCACAAAAACGAATTATCGAAAAACGGATTCTGTCCGCAGAGCTGGCAGGCATTGGTCTCTCCGGCGAACAACTGGTCCGGTTCAATGAGATTGCCAGAGAACTTTCGAGCCTGTCCACAAAATTTGCCAACAATGTATTGGATGCAACCAAAGCCTTCACTCTGGTGATTACAAATGCCGATGATGTGGCCGGCTTCCCTGACAGTCTCAAGCAGTTGACGGCACAATCTTACAACAGCTGGGATGACAAAACACCTGATGTCGAAGCGACCCCCGAAGAGGGCCCCTGGCGCATCAGTCTGGACTTTCCCTGTTTCGGCCCCTTCATGCAACACTGCCGCAATCGCGAATTAAGAGAAAAAGTATATCGCGCATTTATCACACGTGCGTCAGAAGGTGACATCAATAATGAACCGTTGATTCCAGAGATTCTCAAGTTGCGCAAAGAGAAAGCACAACTGCTGGGATATGCCAACTTCGCCGAAGTCAGTCTGGCGGAAAAGATGGCCCCCAGCATCGATGCCGTTCTTGAGATGGAAGAACGCCTGCGAACTGCCTCCTTTGATAACGGCCAGCAGGATCTGAAAGATCTGCAGGAATTCGCGGCGGCACAAGGCGAAACAGAGCCCATCATTCAGTGGGACTTCGCCTTCTGGTCAGAACGTCTGCGCGAACAGCGATTCAGTTATACCGATGAAGAACTGCGACCTTACTTTTCACTGGAAAAAGTACTGGATGGCCTGTTTCATCTGGTCAATCGCATCTTTGGCATTACTGTGACCCAGGTCACGGAAGACATTCCCGTGTGGAACAAGGATGTCCGTTACTTTAACATCGCGAATGAATCCGGTGAAACGATTGCCGGTTTTTATCTCGATCCTTATGCCCGCCCTGCTGACAAACGGGGAGGTGCCTGGATGGACGACTGTCTGGGCCGCAAAATTGTGAACGGAAAAGTACAACTTCCGGTCGCACACCTGGTCTGCAATTCGACGCCGCCGGTGGGTTCCAAACCTTCCCTGATGACCTTTCGAGAAGTAGAAACCCTGTTCCATGAATTCGGGCATGGTCTGCAGCATATGCTGACGACGATCAACGAAGCCGACGCAGCCGGCATCAATGGGGTGGAATGGGATGCTGTCGAACTCGCCAGCCAGTTCATGGAAAACTGGTGCTATCACAAACCAACACTGCTGGGGATGGCCAAACATTTTGAAACCGGTGAAACCCTGCCCGATGAGCTCTTTGAAAAAATTAAAGCCGCTCGTAATTTTCAGGCGGGTACTCAAATGCTGCGTCAGATTCAGTTTGGCGTTGTCGATTTAAAACTGCACAGCGAATTCGATCCCGAAGGCAGTCAATCCGTTTTCGACGTGCAGCGCGAAATCAGTCAGAGCACATCGGTCCTGCCCATGCTGCCTGAAGATCGGTTTTTATGCTCGTTCCAGCATAT
>JAGQQP010000514.1 GCA_020426085.1 Planctomycetaceae bacterium
TCTCATACACGCCCAGATCTTTCTGCCACAAAACGTTGCCTTTCAGGTCGAGACAATAAACGCCGTTCATGCCGAAGTACGCGTAAATGCGTTTCCCGTCTGTGACCGGCGTTTCTGTAGCGTAAGTGTTGGTGTTGTGCCGCTTCAACGGCGGCTTACCTTCTTTCACCGTCTTCTTCCAGATTGTCTCGCCCGTGGCGGCATCCAGACAGACAACCTGGTATTGATACAGTACGTTGACCAGATCATTGCGTTCGCGGCTGTAGTCACCGTTTCCGGATTCCAGCTTGGCGACGTTTTTCTTCGAGGGACTGGCAGGCACCGCAGCCGTCATATAAATGCGATTGTCCCAGACAATCGGCTGCGACCAGCCTTCGCCCTCGAGGGGCTTCTTCCAGCGAATATTGGTTTGTTCTCCGGCCTCATCCGACCAGTTGACAGGCAGCGGCGTGGCAGAGACGGCATTGGAATTCGCGCCCCGAAACTGAGGATAGTTTTCCGCCAGGCAGGTTTGCCCCACGGCCAGCACGACGAACAGCACGGTAAGTTGAGAAGTAAAATGCATAAAACTCTTCCTGACATCCATAGCACACATTGATGCTATGAATTATTGAGAACCATACGAGAAAAATCTGACTCACTATTTGATAGTGTAAAGGCTGCGAACGAGAATGAAACAGCAATTCTGTCTGAGAGAAAACAGGAGCGGCAGGTCTGGTTCCAGAGCATGTTGATTAAACCTTTCTAAACTGGGAGATTAAGATAGCACAATGAAAATTTCCGACGAAGTTCTTGAAGTATCTGACCTGGATTGGTTCGCAGTTGACCAGAATGGTTTTCTGGGGCATTTTGCAACAGGTCGCTTTGGTAGTGTCCCTAAAAGTATTCTTGAATCGAAGGAGTTGCTTCAGGAAATAGAAGACTATTTTCGTAAACATGTTCCCAAAACAAAGCAAAGTACCATTCATCCAAAATGGTCAGATAATGCTGACATTGATCCCAAAGATTCTCGCTCAGTGAATATGTATCTGAATGACTTTAAACAAATGGCTTCCTGTGGCCTGTACTCGTACGATGCATACAACACGGGCCCACGGCCAAGTTCATATTTTCTTGTCGCTTTCCCAGATATGCCACTGAGTATTGAAGACCTCCCTGATAATATTCGCCAGATGATTGAACGAACGCCCCTTCCTGATGTTTCATTTCGTTTTGCATCAGAAATCGTGTCAGATAAAATCATATAAGGAATAAAGGTGTCCGATGGTGTTCCGTAACTCTTGTTTTCTGAAACACTGACCGCAGAGCAGCCCCATTAGCCGCAGGACCTTAGCCCCGGTTGAACGTCTTTGCCAAGCACCATTCGCATTTAAGAATGCGATCTGACAGAAATCACCTACCTGTAACCTCATCTAGCTTTGTTCGGCCGATTTCAATTAAACTGTTAAATTACACCATTCAGTAGACAGAAAGGATACTGTTATGCAGAGATGCTGTTTTTGGCTCACAATGTGGCTGGTCCTTTTCGGCTCTACTTCAAGGGAACACTTCGCCAATGAACGGCCAAGTTCAGAACAGTTTGCCGAATGGGTACGCACACTCTCCAGCTACGATAAAGCAGCTCGTGAGCAGGTAGCAGAACTAATCCTGTCAAATATCTGGTCGTCGATTGACTCTTCAAGGACAGGGGAAGGAAATAAAGAGCCTGAATTTACCGAGATGATTAGAGACACATTAAAACGTTCTCAAGAGGACCTTCTCAGTATATTAAAACAACCTGACTTAGATTCATCCGCCCCGGTTACAGCCGCTTCCCTCATATGTCTTGCCTGTATGAAAGACGATGGCTCAGTTTTAAAAGATGCCCTTAAAGACGAATTGCGAGGTAACTCAGATTTAGAATTGGCTGCAATACAAGTCTTGTTTACAACGACACTTTACACAATGCCTAAAAATGATTCGGTCGTATCATCGTTTTTGACTGAGATGGATCACCTGTCCCCTCTGGCTCGCACAAAACTTGAGGGCCTCACTGCATCCGATCTTAACAGTTTGAATACTCAGGCACAGCTTGTCGGAGTAGCTCAGGCTATGGTTAAAACAGATAGGACACTTTGTGAAGTGCCTCATCTTGTGGAGGCGCTGAATGACAAATACCCGATATTTGTAAGACTCTGTGCTGTGGAACTATTGGCTGAACTGGGAGATGAGTCCGGAAAAGCTTTACCAAAACTAAATGAACTCCTTGGAGATGAATCAGAAAGTCTCCGATTCGCAGCTGCATGTGCAATAGTACGCATTGAACCTCGTACCGATACGAAGAAGTTGTCGGCAAGCCTGGAACCTGTCGACAGGAAAAAGTTTCTGGAATGGTCTTCCAGCTATCAAAAAAAATACGCAAATAGAGATCTCCCAGAAGCTGCCGTACTACACCTCTTGCAGTCAACGCATCCTTTTTATCAAAGAAAAGTGTTGAGAATGTTACTGCAGACAGATCAAATTCCAGACACTGGTAAAACGAGACTCAATGAATTACTTCGTGCTCCTGATCACGAAACTCGTGAACTCGCACGTCAGGTCCTCAAAAAGTATTAGCCCCGGTTGAACATCTTTGCATACAACGTTCAAATTAAAAAACGCGACCTGGCAGAAATCACCTGAGCGTTGCGGGACTGGTCATTTCCACTTGATATGAAAAAAGAATGGCAGAGAACCGCCCAGAATCGCTCCCCCCAGTACGCCGACAGGAACGGTGATGTAAACGAGAACCCAGGCCGCCTGACCGAGTCTGTCTCCCAGGAAGAGGCAGAAATAGAGGACCCCATAAACCCCCACGATGGCACCAAGAACAACGCCAATGCCTGCTGTGATGATGGCTGAGACGATGGTCAACATCCATTTCATGACTGTTGCGAATTCGTAGTCAATTCCATCCTGGATTTCGTTTGTTTCTGACATGCGGGAACCTCGGGGTTAAGTCTGATCAAGCAGGGATGTCTCGTACAGTAATCAGGCGTGGAAACGAACCGGGTATCACGCGTTGAATGAAAAAAATACCGGACTGAACCCACAACCACTCTTCTCGCCCCCTCCTCCCCATCTTTAAGATATTTTGATCAAATTAAGAATTTTTCGGTAAGTCATCCCATTTCTGTACGATTTATTAGTTAATGGAGTTCTAAACTCTATTCATACAAATAGTTAACTAAATTTATTATTGAACGGCTCGTTGAGTGCCGCAGCGATTGTTCGTTCTGCCCTGCTGAATACAGCAGACGATTCAGGACGAAATCAGCCAGCCACCCAGGCTGCCATCAGGTTCCATTCTGCACTCTTGCAGATCCTGCTGGCGGATTCATCAGGTGGGGATGCCCTGTGTTGTAATCGCCCGGGAACCATTCCATCAGCCGCACAGAGTCTTGATGGATTTATCCGTGTTTTAAATTATTCGCGTCGCGCATTTCCGGGGCATTTCATCTGTGAATCAGATGATTCTCTCCCCTCTTTGTTTACCCATTCTGAGCACAGATTGAGCACTTGGGTTGTGCTTTCAAACCTCTTTTTTAAAGGAACGTGTACTTATTATGAGAATGACTCAACGGAACGAGAAACGCGGCTTTACTTT
>JAGQQP010000515.1 GCA_020426085.1 Planctomycetaceae bacterium
TTCCTGTCACAGCCGTTCCTCGTTGCAGAAGTCTTCACTGGTAAAGCGGGTAAAATTACACCGCTGGAAGACACCATTCGCAGCTTTGAAGAAATCTGTGCTGGTAAATGGGACCATCTTCCTGAATCGGCCTTCATGTATGTCGGTTCTGTGGAAGAAGCCGAAGAACAAGCCAAGAGAATGGCTGAATAGTTTTCGACAATATAGTTATTCGACTTCTCTGTGACTGAGAAGACTTCTTTCAGTCACAGATTTCATCTGAAATCCTGTTTTAAATGTGGTTAGAGCACCAATGGCTCAAGATTTTCGACTGTTGTTAGTCACTCCGGAAACGACACTGCTGGATCAGCCGATCAAGAGCTTGCGCTGTACCCTGTTCGACGGACAAATCGGAATTCTTCCCGGTCGCATGCCTATGGTGGGCCGATTGGGTTATGGTGAACTTTCCTTTGAATCAATTGATGGTTCTGAAAGCAGATACTTTGTCGATGGCGGCTTCCTTCAAGTGCAAGGTACAGTCATCTCGGTACTGACAGAACAGGCAGTTCCCGTCGGTAAGCTTAACGCCGCCGAAGCAGAAAAACTGCTTGAAGAAGCATTGAACCGCACCGCCGTGGGCGACGATCAATGTAATGCACGTGAAAAAGATCAGACCCGGGCTCGCGCCATGCTGGCTCTGGCACACCAGAAGTAATCGATTTGAGATCTTAAAAACTCACCTTGATTTACATCTTTGAATCTCATAAAGAAGCTGAAACTGCCTCGCGCGTTTCAGCTTCTTTTTGTATCTGGAGTCACAGGATGACGGATCAAAGCCCCACGCCCCAACAGCCTCGCCCCACCGTCGGGGTCCACTTCAAATGCTGTAATGTCTACATCAACATTTACCAGAATCAGGCAGGGACGGCTTATACGGGCCATTGCCCCCGTTGTGCAGCTCCGATTGAAATCCCCATTGTCGAAAAAGGGGGTTCCTCAAGTAGATTCTTCACTGACTCCTAAACCTCTATCTCTCATACCTTTATCATTCAAATATATTTTAAAAATCACAGCGTGAAATATACCAAACAGCTCAGAATCGTCTTGAGGTAATTTCGCGATTGCTCTAGGATTCGCCGTGTGTACAAAATCATTCGGCATGTATAAGAAATGTGTTCTGAATCTACAGGATAAGCATTTTAAATGGACTATCATTTAAAACCGTTAGGAAAATCCTGCTCTTCAACAGGCAAAGAGTTTGTCCCTGGTGAACTGGTCCACTCTGTGATTATTGAAAAAAATGGACAATTGATCAGAATGGATTTTTCTGAAGAAGCATGGACCGGTCCACCGGAGGGAGCGGTTGGTGAATGGAAGCTTCAGGTACCAGAAGCAGTGGCGACCGGCCCCAAAAAAATTGACCCGGATGCCTTAATGCAGTATTTCGAGCAACTTTACGAAACTCCAAATCAGGTACAGGAAAAATTTCTTTACGTACTCGCTCTATTTCTCGTTCAGAAACGACGATTAAAACTGGAAGGCTCCCGAACTGAAGATCAGACATCGTATCTGCAGCTCTCAGGGACCCATGGGGAAGGAAACTTTGATATCCGGGACCAGAATCTCGAAGAGTCTGAGATCGAAGCATTACAGCAGCAACTGAATACTCAATTTCTCGAAGAGTGGGAATAAGGGGCACCGCCCCCTGATGGATTAAGCATATGTCACATGTTCAAGGAAGAACAGAAATCGGCAGATCGTCGCAACCGATGCGTACGCTCCTGCAGACCGCAAAGTTATCGCTGCTGCTTTGCACATTTCTGCTCCTCTCCTCTTGTGCCTCCGTGCGAACCTTCCTGCCTCAGCAGGCTCCTGTTTGTGTGCTGCCTCCCAATGCAACTTATACTCAAATCGTCAATCATTTGAATTCACAGACAGCTGGCGTTTATGGTTGGCAGTCTTCTTCGGTCAAAATCAAAGCGCGTCAAAAAGGCGGCTTGCCGATGCCGGCATTAAACGCCATGCTGATCGTTGAGCAGCCGAAACGCTTCCGTTTACGTGCCAGTTCTCCTCTCGGAGCAGAAGTCGATTTCGGTTCAAACAACGACCGTTTCTGGTTCTGGGTGAAACGCAATGAACCAAAGCAGGTTTTCACCCTCAGGCACGATCACTATGAATCCATGGGATCTCAGTTGAACATTCCCTTTGAACCCGACTGGCTGATGGAAGCTTTACGAGTCGTGCCACTGAATGAAAAAGAACTTTCCATCCAGAAAGAGGGGCAGAATTCACCGAATGTCAAACTGATTTCGGATCGTCTGTTACCCAATGGAAAACTGGTTCAGAAGATCCTCGTCGTCAATCTCTGTACTGGTTTCATCATCGAACAGTCCCTGTATGACAGCCAGGGCCAGCGTATTGCCACTGCCACCTTCGGCGAATATCGCAATTGCAGTAATACAACAGCCGTACTGCCTCACGTGATCAAACTCGACTGGCCTCAAACCGGAATCGTACTGACAATGACGATGGGCAATATCGATGTCAATCCTGCCAATGTCCCAGGCGAAGTCTGGGAAGTACCACAATATCCAGGATACCCGGTTCTCGATCTGGGAGCACATCTGCCATCGCAGCAGGCATCAACGCAGCAGATCCGTCCCATGCGAATTGAATCACGCGTTGCAGAACGGGCCGAACCCAACTGGTCTGTGCCTGCAGAATCGGTGCCGCAATGGAAACCGGCAAATATCGGATTCGAAGATGCAGAAACATTTCCTGCAAACGACTCGACTCCCCTGCCCGACCAGAACCCGTTCCGCCCTCCCGGTTCTTTTGATGAAGAACCAGAGGAAGCACCAGGGCGTGTGAAGCTTTAAAACAATCGACACGACTCTGATTCCAGACAGAAGTGTCGTTTGTTCTGAAGTACTTGAAAACTACTATGATCGAAGTGCGAAGAGTTCATCAGAGCGTATCTCACTCTACGGCACACTCATCAGGGGACGCTATAATAATAGTGCATAGCGGCTAAAATCAGAGCACTTCCCTCATCGGCTCGATTCCCTGGTCTACCAGATATTGGGGAGTCCCACTGGTATCGAAAATTCGCGTTCCATTCAGGTCCAGGCCTGCCTTCTGGTATAGAGTGGCGAAGACTTCCTGAAATTTGACGGGGCGATCGCTGGCGTACTCACCTTTTCGGTTGGTTTTACCAATAACCTGCCCGGACTGCATCCCTCCGCCCGCCAGCATGGCACAAGAGACTTTGGGCCAATGATCTCGGCTGTTATTCTGATTGATCTTGGGAGTACGTCCAAACTCGCCCCAGACCACCACAGAGACATCTTTGTCGAGCCCCCGTTCATGCAGGTCGGTTACCAGCGCCGACAGTCCCTGGTCGAGCAAGGGAAACTCCTCGCGCGATTTGGGGAAGTTCATTCCATCCGGACCATGCCAGTCCCAGCGACTGTAATTCAACGAGACAAACCGGGCTCCCGCTTCGACCAGACGCCGTGCCAGGCAGAAGTTTTCAATCATGGGAGGCGCCCCATCGCGCTGAAATGTCTCTACACTCTTGCCATAGCGGGCCAGAATTTGAGGATCTTCCTTAGAAAGATCCAGAGCATCCGCCAGCTTTGAGGT
>JAGQQP010000516.1 GCA_020426085.1 Planctomycetaceae bacterium
GCCAGGCAGACCATCAGGCGTTGCCAGCGTGCCGATTCATCCAGCCAGACGCCGATGAGCCAGAACCCGGAAATGGTCAAGCTGATTCGGACCAGTGCCGAAGCCAGGAATAAGAAAGCGGGGTGCGAAGACTTCTGTAAATTGCGAATAGTCAACCAGAGTCCGCCGAAAAACAGCGCGCCCAGAATCAGGCCACAGGTCAGACTCGCAAACAGTTGTAACAGCAGTGTAAAACTCATTTTTTGATATTTCCTTCTTTATGAATCCACTTCCAGGCATTCAGACAGCCCAGAGCGACTCCTCCCATCATCAACATCAATGTCCAGGAATAGGGACCCGGCCAGCGGGAATCGATCCACATTCCCAACATGACTCCCAGCACCGCCGGTATGGTGACGGACCAGCCGATCAGTCCGAACATTCCGAATCCAAACCAGATGGTATGGTGTTTTTCACGTTGTGCTTTCAGTTTCCGTGCTTCCTGGGAAGCAATCCGTTTTTCAATATGCGACTGCTCGTGCAGGTGCAGGGAATCTCTCTCGAATTCGTGATTGTCAAATTCGTCTCCGTTATCGGTTTGTTGATCAGCCATCAGTTCCCACTCCCTGTTTCACGAAGTGCCTGAGGATATCGGCTTCCAGTTTTGCTATGGCGGAACGTACCAGACGCTCTCTTTCGTGCTGTGCTTCAAACTGATCAGCGACTTTCTGGCGGAGTGTGCCCAGGTCTTCCCCCTGGACGGCATAGATTGTGGAAACACGAACTTCAGAACCGGTTTTTGTGAGAATGCCTCCGCCGATGCCCAGATAAGTTTCACAGTTCTGATCATCGACAAAAGTCAGGATGCCGGGGAGCAGGGCGGATACGAAATCGACGTGCCGGGGCAGCAGACAGAACGAACCGTTTTCTGCTTCTGCAATGACCTTGCTGACAGGCTGGTCAACCATAATTTCTGTTGGTAACAGCACTTTCAGGTTCATGAGGGACTGCCTTTTTTCACTTCGTCAATCGAACCGATCATATACAGGGCTCGCTCCGATACATCAAAGAACTCATCATTCAAAATGCGTTCACAGCCGTCTAACGTTTCCTCCAGCGTCACAAACCTGCCCTGATAACCGGTGAACTGTTCAGTACTGAAAAATGGTTGTGTCAGGAAACGTTCAATGCGACGGGCACGATTGACGATCCGGCGGTCTTCGCGTGAAAGCTCTTCCAGCCCGAGCATAGCGATAATATCTTTCAGATCTTCGTAGTTCGCCAGAGTTTCACGGACCCCTTGCGCGACCTGGTAGTGGTGGTCTCCCACGATCGGGGGCATCAGCATCTTTGAGCTGGAATTCAAAAGGTCAATCGCCGGGTACAGGCCTTCGGAAGCCCGTCTGCGGGAGAGCACGACTGACGTGGAAAGATGTGCAAACGTGTGAACTGCGGACGGGTCGGTAAAGTCATCTGCCGGGACGTAGACCGCCTGCACCGAGGTAATCGAACCGCTGGTGGTCGTACAGATGCGTTCCTCCAGTTCGGCCAGATCGGAGGCGAGAGTCGGTTGGTAACCCACGCGGGAAGGGAGTTCGCCCATGAGCCCGGATACTTCGGTTCCCGCCTGAATAAAGCGAAAGATATTATCAATCAGCAGCAGGACATCCTGTCTCTGATCGTCGCGAAAATATTCCGCCATTGTAAGTGCTGCATGCCCGACGCGATAGCGGGCGCCCGGCGGTTCATTCATCTGGCCGAAGACCATGACTGTATTGTCGAGGACTCCCGCATCCTGCATTTCGCGGTAGAGTTCTTCTGCTTCGCGACAACGTTCTCCGATCCCGCAGAAGAGGCTGACCCCTTTGTGAGCCCCGACTACATTGTGGATCAGTTCTGTGATTAAAACCGTTTTGCCGACTCCGGCACCACCAAACAATCCTGCTTTTCCACCACGTTCCAGAGGCGAAAGCAGGTCGATGGCTTTGATTCCGGTGCTGAATATTTCTGAACGGGGAGGGCGTTCCACCAGCGCGGGAGACTGATGATGGATCGATCGCCAGAGGTCGCATTCCACCTGGGTGCCGGTATCGACGGTCTGGCCGAAGACATTCAGCATTCTTCCCAGAAGTTGAGGCCCGACAGGGACTTTCAGCGGATGTCCGGTATTCAGAACCCTGGCACCACGCGCCAGGCCGCGCGTTGAGTTCAAAGCGATTCCGCGGACAGTCTGATCGTCTAACTGAGTCAGGACCTCGATGACGATCTCCTGCTGATCGCCGGTATGCAGTTCACTTTGTACGGGGGGTAAATTCTGTGGGAAACAGACATCGACCACGCTTCCCCGAATTGAAAGTACCGTTCCGAAATTCTGTTCCTCTGTCTCAGTCAACTGCTGCATGAAATCAGGCATCCTTACTCCCGAATCGGAGTTTCTCAAAATTATCCAGCAGGAGGAAAACTCTTGTGGTTGCTGTCGTATTTCATTGTTATCATCTCTGACAATGATTGATTTTGCGATAGAACTCAAGAGTGTGGAAAATCAATCAGATCTCTTTTTAAGAATTTTCGCTTTGTGGTATTCAGTCTGGTGGATTCCCCTACCCCTGAACCGGGTTCTACCCGTATTGGATTCCGCTGGCTTCTGGTAAAGTACTCTAACAAAACATCCGAGTGAGTCCAGAATGACTCTCACCTGAAAAGGTGTTTCGCAGTTTCGGTCGATCTCAGTTCTATATTCAAACGGAATGTAAAGACGGGGAGTGGGAGAATGGCGTTGCAGGAGCCTCTGGTTCTGTGGTTTGAAGAAATCGGTATTGCAGATGTACCCTCAGTGGGGGGTAAGAACGCTTCACTGGGAGAAATGTACTGCCACTTAAATTCAGAAGGGATCGCTGTTCCCAACGGTTTCGCCACGACGGCAGCTGCCTACCGCTACTTTTTAGCAGAAACCGGTCTGGATCAGCAGATCAGGGAGATTCTGCAGGATCTGGATACCTCAGATATTTCCAATCTTCAAAAGCATGGCCTGGAGGTCAGGCACGCGATTCTCTCTGCCGAGATGCCGACTGCCTTACAGACGGAAATCTTGCAGGCGTATGACAGACTGAGTGAAGCGTTGCCCGGAGGAATCGATGTGGCTGTCCGCAGCAGTGCGACCGCGGAAGATCTGCCGGATGCCAGTTTTGCCGGACAACAGGAATCGTACCTGAATGTACGCGGGGCAGCTTCCCTGCTGGAGACCTGCCGCCGCTGCTTTGCTTCGCTGTTTACGGATCGGGCCATCTCCTATCGAACCGAGAAGGGGTTTGATCATTTTGACATTGCGCTTTCCATTGGAATTCAGCGCATGGTGCGTTCGGATCTGGCTTCTTCCGGCGTCATGTTTTCCATTGATACGGAAACCGGTTTTAAGGATGCCGTGCTGATCAATGCGGCTTACGGATTGGGGGAAAACATTGTCCAGGGGAGTGTGAACCCGGATGAATTTTACGTTTTCAAACCGACGTTGAAGCAAGGCTTCAAACCGATTTTGAAAAAAACGCTGGGTTCCAAAGAGTTCAAACTGATCTACGATGCCGGGGGCGGTAAGATGACCCGCAACGTTCCTGTGGATCCGGTCGACAGGAAACGATTTGCGATC
>JAGQQP010000517.1 GCA_020426085.1 Planctomycetaceae bacterium
TCCCGCGCTCTGCGGCGCGTTGATTGGTACGCCTCTGGGAGCCGCGTGTGTCGCCCCCTTTGTACCTGACCTGTGGGTAAAACTGACGTTTGCCGTCGTCTGGTGCAGCTTCGGCATCATGCATCTGCTGAAAATGCGCGAGCTCGTCTCTGCAACCGGCGTGAGTGATCGCTGGCGGAAATTTGACCGGCTGCTGGGCCTGGCAGTCGGACTGACGGGGGGCATTGTCGCTTCTATTACCGGCGTGGGGATCGACATGATGGTCTATGCGACGCTGGTACTGCTGTATCGTGCTGATCTGAAAATTGCGATTCCCACGTCTGTCGTCCTGATGGCGTTTACATCGGTCGTGGGAATTTCAACAAACGCGCTTCTGTCGCGATTCCATCCCGGCCTGTATTACATGGACCCAGAAGTGTATGCCAACTGGCTGGCGGCTGCCCCGATTGTCGCGCTGGGTGCCCCCTTCGGTGCGCTGGTGGTGAATCTGATTCCCCGTACGCCGACTCTGCTGCTGGTTTCCCTGTTGTGTATCGGTCAGTTCTTCTGGACGATTGCGCATGAAGGGGTCTCCGGACTCGTCCTGCTCTGCGCCGTCGCGGGGGTACTGGCGGTCAATTTTCTGTTTCACCTGCTCTACCACTGGGGACGCAATGAAGGCGCCTTCCCCATTCTCCAGCAGACCGCTGTAGAAACGCAGGCCGTCCAGCTCGCCAGCGAAAAGAACGCCGGCTGAGATCTGCTCTCTCAGCAAAACAGAAAACTTCGCAATTCACTCTGAGATGACGGTTCTTACTTGGCTCATGTAATCTTGTCGAGTAGTATGAATGGCAACAGTTCAAAAACATTTTCCCCTGTTGACGTTCAGAAGAGAACCGAATTCATGAGCAATGCGAAGAAGCTGGAATCGATGCTCGAATTCCTGTGCAACGATGTCTACGAGGTCCTATCAGACAATCTGGACAAGGTTCTGGAATTTACAGGCCCGGATAAACTGGCCGAACGTATGACCGGACTGTTGCAATTAGCCATTCAGGACGAGGGGGCACTCCTCAAACCAGTGATTAATGCTTCAGCAATCAACAGTGTTCTCACAATTTTACGCAACGGCATTCTGACCGATGATGAAGTTGCTGACTCAGAACTGCAAATCTCTGCGGAACTGATGAAGTATTCCCTGCATCGTTTCAGTTTCATGGAAGATTACAAACAGTATCTCTATGGCTGTAATGCAGAAGAATTTCGGGATCTGCTGATCCAGTGGGAAGCAGACAACAGCTGGCTGGGAGGTGCGATTCTGGAAGGTGCCGTGATTGAACCCTTTCGATTGCTGGTCATGATTGCCTGTGATATCAAAAAAACTCCGGCTTTATTTCAGTCTTACAGTAAAATCCTGCTGCTGACGGCGAAAATCATCCTGAATGCCAATGGAATTCAAAAGGAAGATCAGGCGTATTTTGCTCAATTGAGCAAGGGCCTGTCCGAGATTGAAGCAGCGATCTGTCAAGACCTGGAGACCGAAGCTGAGCGGCTCAACACGCAGGAGTCAGTCGATGCCGATAATACAATCAGTCAGATCACCCCCGAAGAATCATTGAAGCAGGGGCTGCATGAACTCAACGCGTTGATCGGTCTGGATGTGGTCAAAGCGGAAGTGACGCGGATGGCCAACTTTCTGAATATCCGCCAGCAGAGACAGTCGCAGGGAATGCCTGTCGCCTCGCAG
The DNA here is from genome assembly GCA_020426085.1 of Planctomycetaceae bacterium. Classification (GTDB taxonomy): domain Bacteria; phylum Planctomycetota; class Planctomycetia; order Planctomycetales; family Planctomycetaceae; genus Gimesia. The sequence goes on from JAGQQP010000517.1 coordinate 1,727, forward strand.
ACGCTGCACTTCGTCTTTACGGGAAATCCGGGAACCGGGAAAACAACGGTGGCCCGGATCATCGCGAAGATTTTGTACGGTTATCAGATTTTAAGAACACCAAATTTCCTCGAAGCCGACCGGGCAACGATGGTCGGCGGTTATGTCGGTCAGACCGCGATTAAAACCAACGAAGTCATCGCGCTTGCTACCGACGGCGTGCTGTTCATCGATGAGGCCTACACACTGGCAAAATCAGGCGGGCAGGATTACGGCCAGGAAGCCATCGATACGCTCCTTAAGAAAATGGAAGACCTGCGGGAGCGTCTGGTGGTCATCGTTGCCGGCTATCCGGTCGAGATGGCGGAGTTCATTGCCTCCAATCCAGGTCTGGAAAGCCGCTTCAGCCGCTATATTGTGTTTGAAGACTACCACGTTTCCGATCTGTGTCAGATTTTTGAAATGATGTGTAACGCCAACGCGTATCAGTTAACGCCCGCCGCCCGCGGCAACCTGGCGATTCTACTGAACCGGATCTTCACTGACCGCGATCAGAATTTCGGGAATGCCCGCCTGGTCCGCAACGCCTACGAACGTACGCTGGGCAATCATGCCGACCGCCTGTCGATGAGCACCGAGCCGATCACCCGCGAAGCGCTGTCGACCATCGAAGCGGTTGACCTCCCGTATCGCATTGCAAAAGGGATGGCAGGGCCCGTCGATCTGAAGACGTCACGCTGGAGAGTGAACTGCCCCCACTGTGAAAACACGACGACCGCCAGTCTCCCCTTTCTGGGACAGATCGTTAAATGCAATGCCTGCGGCACCCGCTTCCGCTGCCCGTGGTGGAACCTGGACCGCGACTCGGTCCCCGGCTTAAACGGCTTTGAACTCTACGAACGCCCGAGTGATCTGGATGGATACGATATTCAACCGGAAGAAGCAACTGCAAACACTTAAGAGAGGTCGAACCATGCTGCCTGTATTGAAACGCGTCTGTCTATGCAGCCTGATTCTCTTCTGCAGCACCTTCACACAAGGCGAAGAACAGCAGAAAACCAGCAATGGCTGGGCAGCCCGACCGACGGGGAAATATAAATTCCTGCAGGCACCTTTTGAATCAGGCAAGGAAGAAGCCATTCGCAAATCGCTGCCGTTTCGGCGGATCAAACTGAAACGCGTCTCTCCCGGCGGTTACTCCGTTGAAACCGGCAAAGGTATCCCCGCGATCATCTATTACGTGGAATTTCACGCGAACGGCGATGCGGTTCTGCATGCGATCTCGGGACTGGACAGGAACGGCATCTACACAGGAAAGATCTCACTGACCGACTTTACCCGGCTCTGCCTGCTCTACGAAACACTGATTGCAGAAGCCGGCGATCCCGCGAAGTTCGGATATGAAATCCAGGCTTCCCATCCCGTGATTTCCGAACTGACACTGACGTTCAATGAAAACAAACCAGCGCGCGTACATCGGAACGACCTCAACTTCGGCGATTTCAAATTCTGGGTGTTTGAGAATGTGTTCGAGAATATTGAGTCCCACGTGAAGTGGGTCAAAGCGGAATAAACGGTTTCGCATTCATTTCTCGTGATACACCCTATTCACTCGATCTATTTATAACCGTTCTTACGTAACTAAAACGCATATTTTCAGAACGTGATAAAAACTGTAGTCAAATTCTGACCATGAATCGACTATAATGAAATCAACAAAACACCAACCTGCATCTCAATCGAGAGGAGAAATCATATGACCGCCCAACGTATTACCCGTCGCGAAGCACTGCAGACAACGGCTGCCCTGGGAGCGGGGCTCTGGCTGGGAAGTTCTCCTCAGCCGACGCGGGCTGCTGCGAATGAGAAACTGAATGTTGCGGTGATTGGCATTGGTGGTCGCGGGG
>JAGQQP010000518.1 GCA_020426085.1 Planctomycetaceae bacterium
ATCCGCCAGCTCATCATCGCTTCAGAATCCGGGACAACCGTCGAGCCTGACGCGACTAATTCCCAATGGTCGCCAATATTTTTTTGCGACTGCTTACCAACCACAGCCGCTGCTCCATCCGCAAACAGGGCATTAGCGACGATTTTATCAGGACACCAGCCATACTGCTGATGCAGGCTGCAGAGTTCAACCGCACAGACCACGACACAGGCATTCGGATCGTTATCCGTAAAAGACTTCGCCACGCGCAGACCATTTAAAGCGCCATGGCAGCCCATGAAGCCGATATGCGTCCGTGAAACATCAGGCGAAAAACCGGGTTGCTTTAAGACATGCAGATCAAAACCCGGGGCACTGAAACCGCTGCAGGAAACCGTCACCAGTTGAGTCACTTCCGCAGGATCGACGTTGGCCGAATCCAATGCAGCCTGGACAGCTTGCGTCGCCAGTACCGCCGCATGCTTTTCATACTCCTGCATGCGAATCGATGTCGCCGGTCCCAGATCAACGGGAGACTCGGCAGGCTGATAAAACGTCTGTCTGACCGTTTCTTCACCCGAGCTGTTTTCCAGAACGACGCTGTGTCGGGTTTTCACTCCCGCCCGGCGATAGAGCACAGGCAGCAGACGTCGCTGCTGCTCTGTTGTATCGACATGACAGGAGAGCGACTGTGCATGAACTGCCGCCTCCGACTGCTGAATCGAATGCTCTGGATTTGTGGTTCCAATTCCCAGGATTTCAAAACTCATAAATGCTCTTTAATTACTGTCAATTTTTCAATGATTCAAGCGGGCAACAATCGGTCGGGCCATTCCCGGAAACAGCTGAAACAGCCGCAATCCCCAGCCCACAGCGGTAGGAGAACGCAATAATCGCGTCAGCCAGCGGCACCAGAATAAACGCCCGTCCGTCAATGCATAGTGGGTGCTTAACCATTTTTGTTCCACCGCGGAATCCCAATGTCGCAGTCCTTCCGGCACCAGTTGCGCGACAGCGACACCTTCGGTGATTGCATTCGCCATCCCTTCGCCGGTAAACGGTTCCAGATAACCGGCGGCATCCCCCAGTACAAACAACCGCTTACCAACCGGTCGCAACGTTTTGCGGGTGACGGGCAATGTTCCCTTGAAACTGCTCTCGGTCATTTCAGGCAATACGGGAGACCCCGATTCTCTCAGAATCTGCAGCACCGCGTCTGCAGGCCCGGCACATTGTTTGATAAAATCACGATCGATGGCCGCCGCCAGATTCAGGTTGTCCCCCTCCACACGCACCAGCCCCACATATCCGGATCGGTGAATCGCCATGTGAATCAAGCCAGCCGGATAAGATGAATCATCGTTTGCAGCGAATGTGGCACCGACGCCAATCCGGGAATCTGCAGCCACCTGCATGTCAAAGCCCGGACAATTCTGCAGACTGGGATGACCTAATCCATCTGCCGCCAGAATGACTTTTGCAGAGGCAGTTCCCGCATGCTGCCCCTGTGTAGTGAGGACAACAGAACGCAGTCCTGCTTCTTCAGATTCATTGAGCAGAGTTGCCGTAGTATCCTGCAGGTAATCGGCTCCGGCTTCGACTGCTGACTGAACCAGACGAGTGTCGAAGACTTCTCGAGAAATTGCCAGCCCCCCCGGTAAGGTGACGGAAGTTTCGCGTTCCTGATACTGCATGCGAAACTGATTCAAAGGCACCGCGCCGGTCGAATCCAGCAACTGCCCCAGTCCGATCTGTTGTAATGCATCGATCGCCCGCTGATTCAGACAGCAGCCACAGACTTTGTAGCGGGGAAATGTTTTGCGTTCGATCAACAGTGTCCGCAAGTTCTGATGTGCCAGCTGTCGGGCCGCCACCGCTCCCGCTGGACCCGCGCCAATGACGATCGCATCCCAGTTCTGCCCGCAGGCTGCTTCGCGATTCAGTGAACTGGCCAGAGTCATCTGCGACTCCATTTCAGTAACCAGCGTTGAGGCCAGTGACGCGTAATCTGAAATCCATCTAATCCGGCCTGCCCGGCCAGTTCTTTTATTTCATTCACCGTAAATGCACCAGCGACCGAGAGCGGACCATCCGTGTGCACGACAGGTGAGCGGGTTAATAATCGACAGGCGGTCCACGCCAGACAGTAACCGGCACGCGATCGGTTCAAATCATTCACCAGCAGCAGATGCCTGGTTGACTGTGACATGATCTTCAGGAGTTGCTGCGCAGGTTCCTCATCCAGATGATGCAGAAACAGCGAGCACATGACGACGTCGTATTGTTTATCCAGCGATTCCGTGAGCACGTCGCATTCAAAAAATCGAACCTGTTCCTGACCTCGATCTGCGGCCTGCTGAGTGGCATACCGGACAGCAAAGGGACTGATATCACAGCCATCGACTTCAACCGGAATTCCCGCGCGTTCCGCACGGGCAGCGATACTGAGCGCGACATCACCGCCTCCACTGGCGATATCAAGTATCTGCAGCGGCTTGCCTGTTCGACTTTTCGCTAACTCGAGAATGGCAGGCCACACAATGGCATCACTGCGACTCCACCAGTTAATTCGCCCCAGACCCGCTAAGGCGTGACCATGTTCCCCTTCAGACAACCCGGGCTGATCCATCAACTCCGGTTCTCTGTGTCGGATTTTTAAATTCATATTCAGGTCAATTCGAGTCGATCCATCATCTCAATCCGAATCCGGGCTGAGGTGTAAATATCCACCACTACTAAAAACATAGTATTTACCATGGGGGATCATCGTGTAACAGGCTTTGAATGTCAAGACGAGACATAGTCTATCAGGCTCAGCCACCTGATTAAACAGATGAGAGCAAACTACGCCAGAATGTCTGAAACAACGCGTGCGGGTCGGCCGTTAGTAATAATCTGTTCCTGTCCATTATAGAAGAACAGCAGCTTCTGATGATCCAGCCCGAACAGTCGCATGATGGTTGCCTGGAAGTCGTTGGGGGTCACTACATTTTCTACGGCTTTGTGGCCGAATTCATCGGTTTTGCCGAAGGTCATCCCCGGCTTGATCCCCCCGCCGGCCAGCCAGATGCTGAAGCCCTGCCCGTTGTGATCCCGACCTGCTTTCTTCGGGTCGCCGTGATCCTGGGTCACGGGAAGACGACCGATTTCGCCCCCCCAGTGCACAAGGGTCGAATCCAGCATGCCGCGCTGCTTGAGGTCTTTGACGAGCGCCGCCGCGGGTTGATCCGTGCGACCGCAGATGGCAGGCAGGCCGTTGATAATGCTGCTGTGATTATCCCAGGGCTGTCCTCCCAGGAACAGCTGTACGAAGCGGACCCCGCGCTCGACCAGTCGGCGGGCGATCAGGCAGCGTGTGCCGTAATCGCGTGTTTTGGGATTGTTCAAGCCGTACATTTCCTGGGTCGCCTGTGTTTCCTGCGACAGGTCGAGTGCTTCACGAGCCGCGGTCTGCATCCGGGCGGCCAGTTCGTAGCTGGCAATCCGCGCTTCGAGATCGGACTCGTGCGGATGCTGTTCGTAATGTTTGCGGTTCAAAGTCTGCAGCAGTTCCAGGTTCTGCGCCTGCAGATCCCCCTGCAGATGCGCGGGTGCATCCAGGTTCAGAATCCGCGGTTCTTTGGGCCGCAA
>JAGQQP010000519.1 GCA_020426085.1 Planctomycetaceae bacterium
TTGTTTATAGTTGATCCAGCCCGCCTGCTCGAACATGGAGTAGATCCAGGGAGCCCGCCATGGGTTGTGCAGCGGATGATAAGCCGAGAAAACCGATCCCAGCAGACAGAGGATCCCCAGTCCTTTCAACCAGCGTTTCTCTGCGAATTCATCGAGTAAGGGGATCATGCTGATGAGCCAGAACGGGGTCAGCCAGAGCATCCAGCGGAGTGCGGAACTGTTACCGCCGTAGTTATAATTGTTCGTTCGAGACAGGTAAAAACCAAACACGATCACGCTCAATATCAGGCTGATCCATAACAGGGGGCGCAGGAGATGTGCTTTGTATTGACTGATTCTCAACCAGGCGAAGAGTGTCAGGAAATAGATGGGAGACAGTGAGAAAATTCCATGATGACCGAGCGTGCAATGGAAAAAGTAGACGAGGGGGGAATCGAGATTCCGATCAAGATCCTGTGGATTGTTCCAGTAGCTGGGTACCCCTTTATGTTCGTATAAATATTTTTCGGTTCCGTAATACATGTAGAACGGCTTCCAGCCTCCCGTCGCTGCATAATTGGTGATGAAAAAACTAATCAGGGGAACCAGTGCAGCAGGGGAAAAAACAAGTAAGGTGAGGCGGGGGTTCGCTCTGAATAAGAGCCCGAAGATAATCAGGCCAAACAGGGCTGCCGGCAATTCATTGCAGCAGGTCAGCATGGCGAAGAAACCGGCCAGCAGAAAATAGCGTTTGCGCTGTTCGCCGTCGATGAGAATCCGCATCAGTGGATAGAGGGTGAAGATGGCACTGGATGCGGCAATGGAATGATTGTTTAATGTTAAGAGAAACGGTGTCAGCAGCGTGGCGAAACAGGCTGCAATGACAACAAAATAGCGTGTGAAGAGACTTGTGGAATATCGTTCTACGATTTTACAGATCAGCAGCAGCGCAATCAGCATCGGGATTAAGTTAACGGCGATCAGGATCAGATGAGCCACATCATGGAGATTCCGGTTCAGGTTCAATCCCGTTGTGGTTTTTATGAACCAGTAAAGTCCCGCGACCATCGTCGGAAATAACGGAGGCTTGGAAGAATAGAAGTGGCCATCATGTCTGACTTTGTCGATACTCGACCAACCCGGACGTTCGTTAATGGTATCGATCTGGTAAGTCCCTTCTTCCACCAGTGACCAGACCGTGCACCAGCGGGAACGGTCATTGGCACTCTGCAGCGGCGCACTGTTCATGATGGCTGCCAGACTTTGTCCGCAGGCGACTGTGATCAACAACAGATACACGGTCCAGCGCAGGCGGGAATCCTGCGCGGTGCCATTGAAAGAAGCGTCTGGAAGCGAGGCGGCGGAACTGGTCATGGAACTGAAATGGTTTCTGAAAGAGCGCGGGGTGGTTTGATATCAACGGCATCTTTGAAATTGAGAATCTTCGCACATCCGGCGACGATCTCAGCATGCAGATTATCTCATGCACCTGAAAAATCAAACGGGGAATCGCTGCGTTTCAGGATGGTTTTCGATATTTTTAGAGAAGAAGCTCTGGTAAATGTGATGCGATCAGAAGAGTTCGTGAATCGGTTCGCCATTTTCCACAGCAAAAATGGGACGGCCTTTGTCATCAATATAATGGGTGTCGAGGGGGACGCCCATATATTTATAGATGGTCGCAGCCAGATCGCCGGGGCGGACGGGACGATGTTTGATTTCGCTGCCGTCGTGTTCGCTGGCCCCAATCACTTGGCCGTGATTCATACCGCCGCCTGCCAGACACATCGACATCACGACCGGCCAGTGGTTGCGGCCGTCCGTACTGCCTTGCGTACCCGAATTTGGCGAGCGACCGAATTCACCCATCGCGATGACGAGTGTATCATCCAGCAATGATCGCTCTTCCAGATCGGAAACCAGCGTCGTCAACAAATGGTCAAACAGGGGGAGCAGGGGACCGAGACCATTTTTAATTCCGCCATATGGGGGAATGTTGTCGCCATGGTTATCCCACGTTCCAGACGCGGTATGGTAACTCAGGTCCAGCGTGACGAAGGACGTACCCGCTTCGACAAGTCGTCGCGCCAGTAGAGCCTGCTGACACCAGAGATGTTTTCCATAACGGTCCCGGGTTTCGGGTGTTTCCTTATTCAGATCGAACGCATCCTGTACGCGTTGGCCAAGCACCATGTCGTAGGCGCGACGGCTGTAACTGTCGATGGCCTGCATCGAGCCGGCCTGGTCGATGCCGCTTCGCATTTTGTCAAACTGCAGCATCAGGTCGCGCCGGTCTTTCATGCGGTCAAAGGAGAGACCAGGCGCAAACTGAAACATTTTACCGCCACTGGTTTTCCCGGTGTCATTGCCCACCATGTCATAGACGGGGAGGTCAGCTGCATCATTGGCAATGAACGGGTCGTATTCTTTCCCCAGATAACCGCCCCAGGCGATATGGGAATCGTGTTTCATGAAAGAGACATACGGGGGCATGGCGGGATGATTGGGGCCGTGATGCTTGGCTACAATCGATGCCATCGCCGGGTAGCGGTCACCTTTCCGGTTGGTACGGGGAGTTGCGAGCAGGTTCGCAGTCTGCATGACCTGATTGGGTTGATGGCTGCTCATTTTGGGATCGACGGATCGAATCAGCGTGAAGCGGTCCATCATCGCCGCCTGTTTGGGGAGCATGTCTGTGATAGTGATCCCGGGGACCGAAGTCTGGGTCACGCCGAATGGGCCGCGGTTTTGAATGGGACGGTCCGGTTTGGGATCCCACGTATCAATATGGCTGGGGCCTCCGGTCATCCAGAGGAGGATGATACTTTTCTTGGAAGGAGTCGATTTCCCTGCCAGCTGGAGTTGATCGGAAGCCTTGAGCAGACCGGGGACGGAGAGCCCGGCCAGTCCTGCGAGAGAGGCTTTCAGCATGTTGCGGCGACTCTGAAGCACTAATCCTTCCGGGACCAGCGGGTTAAACGCTGTGAAAGCGTGCTGTGTATGAGTACGCGAATGAGGACCGAACTTCATTTCGATTCCAGTTCCGTTGATAGTTCGAAGTCTGAGCGATTTGACTTCTGATATTGTTAATCTTGTTTATTATTGAGCCTGTTCAATATATCGTCAAGTCTTGATGCGTACAATATGATTCTCTGTGGCTCGAAGAAAATAACGATAAATCCGGGCAGGTAAGTCAAATACTGAAGATTGAGCCGAGATCTGCCTGGTTTTGCAGGCATTAATCAGCGAAGTGGAGCTGGGATTTTCTGCGTAGAATCACCGGGATGAGCCGGCGGCAACGACCGGTTCGAAGGTAATCCAGTTCAGGCAGGTATTGGTGCCTGCCTTTGGTTTTCCGATCTCGATGGTCAGTCGGCCATCCCTGACTTCGACCTGGGTCTGTTTTTCCTGGAACGATCCGCCGGTTGTGGAAAGCTCACTGATGATCGGATTGCCTTCGACTGACACCCATTGTCCCGCCTGATCATGTCCGGCATCACCAACACAGACGGTGACCTGCCAGGTTCCATTAGGGACCGTACATTCCCAGCGGTCATGATCGCGAGTGAAGACGAAGGTATCCCGATAGGCTTCGGGGACCTGTTTGCGCTGACGCACATTCTGACTT
>JAGQQP010000051.1 GCA_020426085.1 Planctomycetaceae bacterium
GATGGCATTCATGATGCCGCCTACCAGCATGACCAGGTACTGCCAGGGGGTGGTGATCCAGAAAATGGAGATTCCCAGTCGATAAACGGCGACACCTGTCAGGCAGATCAGTCCTGTAGTGCTGATCAATACAAGAGTGGCGGAGATGGATGTTTCACCGCGGACTGAACCGCGAATCACTGCGCCGCCTGCACCATACGAGCAGCCGGCAAAGCCTGCAACAAAAATAGTCAATGCCACAGTCGCCATTGCGTTGGAGTGATGTTCCATATTTTCGAAAACCGATTCCTCAGCCTGATGGGCTCCCAGGCTGAGGATTACAATCGCCGCAGTCAATATGATCATGGAGGCAAACATGCGTGGGGTGATCGCTTCCTCCAGAAAGATCCGCCCCAGCAAAGCTCCTGTGGTCAATAATGTGGCGAAACAGAGTGGTACGGTAAAAGCCAGTCCTCCCAGACTGAGCGACCATTGAAACATGACGTTGCCACCAAACTGCATCACCAGCCCGGTCAGAATCAAGGGGATGACCAGTCGTCGTGGGGGCAGTGCGGGAAGTCCCTGAGATCCGCGGTAGGCAACCAGAACCCAGCCCACAATGGTGGCAGGGACTGATTTTAAAGCAGAAATCCAGATGGCCCAGTCAGCATTGTTATCTACAGCCGCTTCGCGTAATGAGATGTTGGCTGCCGTGTATGCCAGCGCCGATAACAGGCCGTAGATCGTTCCTTTTGCTATGGGAGAAAGGCCAGTAGTGTGTTCGCTGTCAGGGATTTCGGGGAGAGCCGGAACGTCCGATGAAGTCTCTTTAATAGTCTTCACCTTCTTGCTCCAGTTGCTGTAACTCGATGAGACGCGGATCGAGTTCTTCTACAATCGCATAACGGCCATCCGACCAGCGAAAGAAGTCAACATCGCGGCACTTCTTGCTGCAGAATGGAAAGGGGGACTGGTCATCATTCGCCTGGAGAGTGACGACTTTTCGACATATGGGGCATGTTTGTGGTTGGATCATCGGATCCTCAGACAAAAAGTGGAGCGAATTCAGAGTGTCTTATCAGACCTGAAATGGCACGTTGGTCGAAACGGTCCGCACGCTCTCTGGCGTACTCGCCTGACATTGACCACCTGTCAATACAGGGGTGATGGACCAGGAGTCTGATTCTCTTATAGATCATTCCCGTGGAAATATCAAAGGTAATCAGGAATCGGACGATCCACTCTTGCTGGAAGCACCTGAATCACTGCTGCTTTTTGAATCCGAACTGGATGATTGCGCTTTGGAATCAGCGGCAGCGTCTTTTTTATAAGAGCTGCTCCGATAATCAGTTTGGTAAAAACCAGAACCTTTGAAAATGATTCCGCCACCGGCACCGATCACACGTTTCGCTTTCAGTTTTCCGCACTCGGGACATTTTCTCAGGGGTTTTGCGGTAATCGACTGAAATTCTTCCCATTTATGACCACACTGGGAACATTCATAATCATAAGTTGGCATCGATAGAGACTCACAATTAAAAAGGCAATGAGAAGTAATTAACTTTGGGCAGGACCGGATGAAACAATGACTTTGGTGGGGCGAACCACTCGGTCATTGAGAATAAAACCCTGTTCCAGCTCATGAATGACTGTCATCGGCGGATGTTCATCCGAAGGCATCTGCTGCAGTGCTTCATGCAGATTCGGGTCGAACGGTTTTCCCAGGGCATCGATGGCTGTCACATTATGCTTTGAGAAGACATCGACGATCTGTTTTACCACCATTTCGACGCCCTGTTTAAGGTCACCAACCTGGTCGGCACTTTCAGCAGCTTCAACGGCCCGTTTCAGATTATCCAGCGCGGGTAACAGATCCTGAATAAAGGGAGCCGCCGCATACTGGCGGACCTGTTCCATTTCTTTCTGGTAGCGTTTGCGGACATTCTCCAGTTCGGCCTGTGAACGGAGAAAGCGATTCTGATTCTCATCTCGTTCAGAAATTGCAGTCTGCAACTGTTCTTCAACGGTTGGCGCTTCTTCTGCCACTTCATTCTCCTCAACCGGAATTTCTTCGGCCTGGTTTTGAATCTCTTCTGGTTGTTCCATGTCTGTCATGTTTCTGACCTGCTACGTTCTCTCAAACTGTTTTGAATATATAGAAACCAAATTGATGAACTCAAATTTCACACTCTCTAATCAGAGTGGGTGAAGTATTCCTTCAATTTGTCAAAAAACGAATTACGGTTCGGGCTGCGATGGGAAGAGACTTCCGCATGTTCAATTTCTGCCAGTTCACGCAGCAACTCTTCTTCCCGTTCTGAGATTTTTTTGGGGACATCGATCTGTACGACAACATGCAGGTCGCCCCGTCGGCCACCATGCGGATTGGGCATTCCCAGTCCTTTGAGTCGAAAGACTTCACCTGGTTGTGTTCCCGAAGGAATTTTCAGATCGTGTCGCCCTTCCAGGGTTGGTATCTCAATATTGGCTCCCAGAACAGCCTGAGTGTAGGTGATGGGAACATGGCAACTCAGTTCCTGTTCCTGACGGCGGAACAGAGGATGCTCATCAACGCCGATGACAACATACAGGTCGCCACGAGGGCCTCCGTTGGCACCAGGATTACCCTCTCCTCTCAGACAGAGTTGCATCCCGTTATCAATGCCGGGAGGCACTTTGATTTCCAGTGTGGTTTCTTGTGCGACGCGACCCTCTCCGCGGCAGTCGGAGCATTTATCGACGATGACTTTTCCCGCACCACGGCAGCGTGGACAGGTTGTCTGCACCCGGAAAAAGCCCTGGGACTGCACGACCTGGCCGGCACCGCCACAGTAATCACATTCATCAGGCTCTGTTCCCGGTTTCGCTCCAGAACCATGGCAGGTTTCACAGACTTCCTGACGATTGATATGGATTTCACGCTCGCAGCCCGCTGCGGCATCCAGCAGGTCGATCTGCAGACTGGTTCTCAGGCTTTCACCCTGTCGGGGACGGTTGCCGCCACGCTGTGAAGAATTGCGGAAACCAAAGCCTTCAAACAGGTCGCCAAAGGCACTAAAGATGTCGGACACATCATGGAACTGGTGCGCGCCGCCTGCTCCGAAATCGGCGTGCCCATAGCGGTCGTAATGGGCGCGTTTTTTATCATCACCCAGAACTTCGAATGCTTCAGCGGCTTCTTTGAAACGTTTGACGGCTTCTTCATCTCCGGGGTTGCGATCCGGATGATTAGCCAGCGCCAGTTTCTTGTACGCTTTTTTGATTTCTACGGTGGTCACTTCGCGCGATACGCCGAGAATTTCATAATAATCGCGTTTCGATGCCATAAATCACAACTCGTCGTATATCTAAAAGTTTTGAACACCACCATGTCCGCACTGGTGAAGTTCTCGCTATTGTAGTTCTAATCAGAACCGAAAAAAACGGGCCACCATTTTACGGCGGCCCGTCTGTTATCTCAATGTTTCTCCTGAATTCCAGTTATTGGACTCAGACGTTTTCAGAAACTATCGAACACTGCCTTCGACGTCAGCCAGCTTTTTACCTTCGGTGCTGTCACTGCGGGTGACGAGTACCTGGGTCGTCAGCATCAGGCTGGCGATTGAAGCGGCATTTTTCAGGGCGTTTTTCACGACCTTGGCTGGATCAATAATTCCTGCTTTGAACATATCGACATATTCGCCACTGTTGGCATTATAACCTTTGGAGCCGGTCAGCTGTTTGACTTCATCGGCAACAACGGCACCATCAGTTCCGCAGTTTTCTGCGATCTGACGAATTGGACCTTCGAGAGCACGGGCAACAATATTGATACCGATTTTCTCGTCGTCGTTTTTGCCTTTGACTTTTTCAACGGCTTCAATGGATCGCAGCAGAGCAACGCCACCACCAGGGAGAATTCCTTCTTCCACAGCAGCTCGTGTTGCATGCAGAGCATCTTCCATACGGGCTTTGGTCTGCTTCATTTCTGCTTCAGTTGCTGCACCGACAGAAATGATGGCGACGCCACCAGTCAGTTTTGCCAGACGTTCCTGATATTTTTCACGATCGTATTCGCTGTCCGTTTTCTGCAGCTGTCCGCGGATCTGAGCGACCCGTGCCTGCAGAGCTTCTGTTTCGCCGGCACCCTCGATCAGGGTGCAGGAATCTTTGGTGATTTCAACCTGCTTGGCCTGACCCAGTTGAGCCAGTTCCACTGATTCCAGCTTGATTCCCAGATCTTCAGAAATGACGGTACCACCTGTCAGCACAGCGATGTCGGCCAGCATGGCTTTGCGACGATCGCCGAATCCAGGAGCTTTGACAGCAGCAATGTTGAGAACACCGCGAAGTTTGTTGACGACCAGAGCGGTCAGTGGTTCCCCTTCAACGTCTTCAGCGATAATCAACAGTGGTTTTCCTGTCTGCGAAACTTTTTCGAGCAGAGGCACCAGGTCCCGCAGGGCGGAGATTTTGGATTCATGAATCAGAATATAGCAGTCTTCCAGAATGCACTTCATGCCTTCTGTGTCAGTCACGAAATAAGGTGAAATATAACCTTTGTCAAACTGCATCCCGTCTGCGAAGGAGAGGGTTGTTTCGTTACCCTTACCTTCTTCAACGGTGATCACGCCGTCACGGCCTACTTTTTCCACAGCGTCGGCAATCAGGTTTCCGATGACGTTGTCATTGTTAGCAGAGATGGCACCGACCTGGGCAATTTCTGCTTTTTCAGTCACAGGTTTCGCCAGTGCTTCGATCGCAGCGACAGCGGCTTCGACTGCTTTGTCGATGCCACGACGAACGATCATGGGGTTTGCACCCAGTGACAGACCACGCAGGCCTTCCTGGTAGATGGAACGTGCTAAAACGGTAGCAGTTGTGGTTCCATCACCGGCGATATCACTGGTTTTGGTAGCCACTTCGTTAACCAGTTTCGCTCCCATATTTTCGAACGGGTCTTCGAGTTCTACTTCTTTACTGACTGTAACACCGTCTTTGGTCACCAGGGGGTTGCCAAAATTTTTATCGATGATCACGTTGCGCCCGGTGGGACCCATGGTGATGGCTACAGCGTCGCTGATAGTTTGCACGCCTTTTTGCAGCTTGGTACGTGCGCGATCTTCAAACAATAGTTGCTTTGCCACGCTTATAAACTCCTCTGTTTAACAGGAACGAACATTCAATCGGATTGCTCCGTTCTCCCCTGCGTGAATTGTGATTGATTAAGATTCTCGAAGCAGACAGAGAAAGGATTGGGTTTTACAATTACTGTCTCTGTCCAAATGGTCCGATTCAGTACGTTCTTTACTTGATGATTTTAGCAAGAATGTCGCTTTCCCGCAGGATTTTCACGTCTTTGCCACTGACTTCGATATCGGTTCCGCCGTATTTGCCGTAGAGAACTTCATCACCGACTTCAACAGCAACCGGGCAACGCTCACCACTTTCCAGCAGACGTCCAGGTCCTACAGCGATTACAGTACCGCTCTGTGGTTTTTCCTGAGCTGTGTCAGGCAGAACAATCCCACCTGCAGTTGTTTCTTCTGCAACATTGGGTTCAATCACGATACGGTCATCAAGAGGATTCAGTTCCATTATGTTAACTCCCAAGTATTCCAATTAGTCTGGTTGTATGTGTGAATCCGGGAGCAGTTCCCGGAAGTAATTTGTCTCATGTCGTTATGAGCCGGTGAAGGCCCTGTTGCCACCCTCTTATTTATGAGAAGAGGATGGCGATCGTGACTTAGAAGCCACCCATTCCGGGCATGCCGCCCATTCCAGGCATACCACCACCCATTCCAGGCATGCCGCCCATACCACCCATGTCGTGGTGGTCATCATGGTGGTGATCGTCTTCTTCGTCCTTGGGTTCTTCGACAACAATGGAATCAGTTGTCATCAGCAGGCAGGCAACACTGGCTCCGTTCTGCAGTGTGGAACGAACCACTTTAGCAGGATCGACGACACCAAAATCAAACATGTCGCCATAACGATCATTCAGAGCATCATAACCGTATGAGCTGCTTTTGTCTTTTTTGACACGGTTTGCAACCACAGAGCCATCCTGCCCTGCGTTTTCTGCAATCGCTCGCAGAGGCATTTCCAGCACTTTCTGAATCAAAGCCACTCCCAGTGCCTGATCGCCAGACAGTTTGAGGCTGTCGAGTGCTTTGCTGGATCGCAGCAGAGCAATTCCACCACCGGGAACAATACCCTCTTCGATAGCAGCACGCGTGGCAGCG
The DNA here is from genome assembly GCA_020426085.1 of Planctomycetaceae bacterium. Lineage (GTDB taxonomy): Bacteria > Planctomycetota > Planctomycetia > Planctomycetales > Planctomycetaceae > Gimesia. Next base: position 6,204 of record JAGQQP010000051.1, read on the forward strand.
AGAGCATCGTCGATCAGGTCTTTACGTTCCTTCATTTCGGTTTCGGTGGCAGCACCTACATTAATCTGAGCCACTCCCCCTGCCAGTTTGGCCAGGCGTTCCTGAAGTTTTTCACGATCATATTCGCTGTCGGTGACTTCGATTTCAGCTCGGATCTGATCAGCACGACCGCTGACAGCAGCTTTGTTTCCGCCGCCGCTGACAATCGTGGTGTTGTCAGAGCTGATATGGATTTTCTTGGCCTGGCCAAGATCTTTCAGTTCGACTGATTCGAGCTTGATGCCCAGATCTTTGAAAATTGCTTTACCGCCTGTCAGTACTGCAATGTCTTCCAGCATCGCTTTGCGACGGTCCCCATATCCGGGTGCTTTCACGGCACAGACTTTGAGGATGCCGCGTAATTTGTTGACAACCAGAGTTGCCAGTGCTTCACCTTCAATATCTTCCGCAATGATCAATAGTGGGGAACCATCTTTGGATACCTGTTCCAGCAGTGGTACCAGAGTCTGGGCCGAACTGATCTTTTCTTCGTAGATCAGAATGTGAGCCCGTTCCATATCACATACCTGGTTATCCTCATCGGTAACAAAGTGAGGTGACAGGAAGCCGCGTTCGAACTGCATCCCTTCGACCAGATCAACTTCTGTTGAGACACCACGTCCTTCTTCGACAGTAATCACGCCATCAGCGCCCACTTTTAACAGGGCGTCTGCCAGAATTTTTCCGATTTCAGGATCATTGTTTCCGGCAATCGTAGCCACGGTTTCAATGGCTTTTTTGTCTTTGCCTTTGACTTCCTTGGAGATCTTTCCGATCTGCTCGACGACTGCTTCAACGGCTTGCTGAACGCCACGGCTCAGTGCCATTGGGTCAGCACCTGAAGCGATGTACTTCAGACCTTCACGGAAAATGGCTTCTGCCAGAACCGTTGCAGTGGTGGTTCCGTCACCGGCAACATCATTTGTTTTTGACGCTGCTTCTTTTACCAGCTGGACTCCCATGTTCTCGAAGGGATCTTCCAGTTCGATGTCTTCTGCTACGGTGACACCGTCCTTAGTTACTTTTGGTGTTCCCCAGCCTTTGTCCAAGACAGCATTTCGCCCTCGCGGCCCAAGCGTACTGCTTACAGCTCGCGACAATTTAGCGACTCCTGCCAATAAACTCTTCCTGGCCTCTTCGTCAAAGCTTAAAAGTTTTGCCACAGTCTCTCCTCAACCAGCAATAATGGCCAATAATATTTGCCCATGACCACGATGATCTCTCACGCAGGACGACAGAATTACTTGCATGCACTCTCTGTCACGTGAGTACGTTTAGGTGTAATACAACAAAGTTGGCAGGGATTTGTCTGGACCCTGACCATGCCGATGGGTAAATGCAATCATCATGCCAATCAGATTTACGAGTTGTAAGATGCTTTATTGTAAGGGAATGCAGTTACAGTGTGTTTCCGGATTCGCACTCAGACTGCCAAGTTGGCAGCGGACGGAGTATCGCTGAAGCCAGATGATCAATTGGCTGCAGGTTGGTGTAGAGAGTTGGAGAACCACTCAAAAGTGTCCAATGAAAATTAGCGGATTCAGATTGCGAGTGAAAAAAGCAGTCGATCTGCTTAATCAGAAGGCAGGATCGCTGAATCATGCCTGATTAACCTGCATTGAAAATGTTACAAAATGTAAAAACCAACAAATATGAATTTATTGTGATTGTTTTTAAGTGCATATTAACAAACATGATAAGTGCATCGAACCTTTCCAGGAAAATGATTGAGGCACACTGTTTGCATTAAGTTTAAATACCAAAGTAAGTGCTCAAATTATTGATTGGTATTTAGGGGCCTTAATCAGGATAACGATTGTCAAAACCGTAGAAGAAACAACGACTGATTAGACTCCGGGAAAGGTTTGCGACAAAATGAATTGGAAACATGCGCTCACAGGCTTAACGGCAAGCCTTGTCGTAGTATTAGCGTTCTCTCAACCCACTTTGGCTTTTGATGAAGCTGAACCGACAGAAAAGCCCGCAGCAGAAGCCACGGCGGAGACACCGGCTCCCGCTGAGGAAGCTCCCGCTGAAGAAGCCCCCCAACTTTCATTATCCGAAGTTTACTACGCTCTTGATAACAGCATGCTTTTATTGTGTGCTGTTCTGGTTCTGTTCATGCAGGCCGGTTTCGCAATGGTTGAGTCAGGATTTAACTCTTCCAAAAACACGATCAATATTCTCTTTAAGAACTTAATGGATGTCTGTGTTGGCGTTTTGATTTATTTCGCCGTCGGTTACGGACTGATGTATCCTGGTGATGCAGGAAATGGCTATTTCGGTTATGCAGGATTTGGAATCGGTGATGCCGGTGATCCCGGCCCAGGTGTACTTCACCCTCAGGTTGACTTCCTGTTCCAGGTCGCATTTGCTGCCACCGCTGCTACCATCGTCTCCGGTGCTGTAGCCGGTCGTCTGAAATTCAGCTCTTACCTGATTTACAGTATCGTTCTGACCGGGATCATTTATCCGATCAGCGGTTACTGGAAATGGGGCGGTGGCTGGTTGGATGCCAAAGGTTTCTATGACTTTGCTGGTTCAATTGTTGTACACGCTGTTGGTGGATTTGCCGGTCTGGCTGGTGCTCTGGTTCTGGGCCCCCGTATCGGTCGCTTCAAAGACGGCAAGTCAGTTCCTATTCCAGGACACAATATTGCACAGGCAACACTGGGTGTATTCATCCTGTGGGTTGGCTGGTATGGGTTCAACCCCGGTAGTCAGCTGGCATTCGCCGGAACGGACAATACTAACGCTGTGATGTTAATTGCAACGAATACAACATTGGCTGCTGCAGCCGGTGGTGTGGGAGCCATGATCCTTGGCTGGATCATGTACGGTAAGCCTGATATTTCCATGGCTCTGAACGGTGTTCTGGCTGGTCTGGTTGGTATTACTGCTAACTGTGACAGTGTAACGAACATCGAAGCTCTGATCATCGGTGTGATCGCTGGTCTGCTGGTTGTCTTCGGCATCCTGGCACTGGAAAAATTGAAAATCGACGATCCTGTTGGTGCTTTCCCTGTTCACGGCTTGTGCGGTGTCTGGGGTGGAGTAGCGACTGGTATCTTTGGAGACTATGACCTGGGTGTTCAGATTCTGGGATCTGTTGTTATCCCTGTCTACGCCTTCGTCACCATGTTCATTCTCTTCACGGTCATGAAAGTTGTTGGACAACTGAGAGTATCGGAAGAAGATGAGTTGAAAGGTCTGGACCTGTCTGAGCACGGAATGCAAGCATACCACTAGGACAGACTACTGAAACACTGGTACTTTGCAGGAGGTACCATTAAGTGTGACTGACTGATGGCTTGAGAAATGATTTCTCTCGCCATCAGTTTTTTTATGCGCGCTCCAGAGAGCAGACTCTTGAGCTGATTGAGTTCGAGCGACAATACAAACCACACTCCATAAGATTTCTCAGGAATTCCTTGTGTACCCGGCTCTGCTTACTTAATGTAACAGGATGTAAGCATTCAAGTATCTTGCTTTGGAGTTTGTGTTCGCCTCAAGGAGTTTCAAATGGCTAAGTATGTATTAGCGCTAGATCAGGGAACGACATCCAGCCGCTCTATCCTGTTTAATCATCAGGGAAGAATTGAGGCGACTGCTCAACAGGAATTTGAACAGATCTTTCCCTCGCCGGGTCTGGTCGAACATGATCCTGATGCGATCTGGGACTCCCAGCTGTCAACCGCACAAAAGGTGATTGAGCAGTCTGGTGCCAGCCATTCGGATATTGCTGCCATCGGTATTACGAATCAGCGTGAGACGATCGTGATCTGGGATCGTGATACGGGTAAACCGGTTTCTAATGCGATCGTCTGGCAAAGCCGCTTGACCGCAGAACGCTGTGATCAGCTCAAAGCGGAAGGTTATGAGAAACTGTTCCGTGAGAAAACGGGGCTGGTCCTCGATGCCTATTTCTCAGGTACTAAAATTGAATATCTGTTGAACGAAATTGAAGGGCTCAGGGAGAAGGCTGCAAAGGGAGAAGTACTGTTTGGTACGATCGACTCTTTTCTCATCTGGCGACTGACAGGGGGCAAAGTCCATGTCACCGATCCTACCAATGCTTGTAGGACTCTGTTGTACAACATTCATACGCATGAATGGGACGATGAACTGCTGAAGATTTTCGATATACCACGGGCGATGCTGCCGGAGGTGAAAAGTTCCAGTGAAGTCTATGGAGAGACATCGCCCGAACTGTTCGGCGCACCGATCAAAATAGCGGGAATTGCCGGCGATCAGCAGGCAGCGACATTCGGACAGGGTTGCTTTGAGACAGGCTCTGCCAAAAATACATATGGGACCGGCTGTTTCATGCTGATGAATACGGGAGACAAGCCTGTTCCCTCTACTACCGGTCTGTTGACAACGATTGGCTGGAGTATCAATGGAAAAGTCACTTACTGTCTGGAAGGGTCTGTGTTTATTGCCGGTGCTGCGATTCAGTGGCTCCGGGATGGTCTGCAGATCATCAAATCAGCCGAAGAAGTAGAGGGATTGGCCGCGCAGGTAGAAGATTCAGGAGACGTATTCTTCGTGCCTGCGTTCGTAGGTCTGGGAGCGCCTTACTGGAATCAGAATGCAAGGGGAACTTTAATCGGTTTAACTCGCGGCTCTACGAAGGCACATGTAGCGCGGGCCGTTCTGGAATCGCTGGCTTATCAAAGTTGTGATGTGCTGCATGCAATGGAGCAGGATTCCGGAATCAAACTAAAAAACCTCAAAGTGGATGGAGGGGCAGCAGCGAATCAGCTGTTGATGCAGTTCCAGGCAGACATGCTGGATGTGCCCGCACAACGACCTGTTGTACATGAGACAACAGCGCTGGGAGCCGCTTATCTGGCAGGGCTCGCAGTCGGCTTCTGGCATGATCAGAACGAAGTGACTCAGAACTGGGCCCTGGATGTCGAATTTCAGCCTGCGATGGAGTCCGAGCGGCGAACGCATCTGTATCAACGCTGGAAAAAGGCCATCGAACGCTCCAGAGACTGGGCCTGATCTGGGAGTCGGCTCAGGTATTACTGGTGGGAAGCCGCAGCAGATTCTGATCCGTTCCAATAATTAACAGGATGTCTGATTCCTTAATCTGGTAATCCGGGTGAGGAACACAGTCGGTCGTGTAAAGCTTGCCCGTTTTCTGTTCCACTTCAGGCGAATTCCGTTTGCGAATTGCGACGACGTTCACCGAGTAGGTCGAACGTAGAGAAAGCTCCGTCAGGTTTTTCCCGATGAATTCTTTCGGGGTGATCAGTTCGATCATCGTGTAACCATCGCCTACCTGGATGTAGTCTTCCAGGTGAGGATTTGCCAGCAGGCGCGCGAGGTGGGCACCCGCCTGTACTTCGGGTTGGATGACATCGGTTGCACCGACCTGGGTAAAAATTTCCGCGTGGAACTTGGTCTGTGCACGGCAGATAATTTTAGGGACGCCCAGTTTTTTGAGTATGACTGTTGTCAACAGAGCCGCTTCAAAGTTTTCGCCGATGGAGATCACACAGGCATCCACCTTGTCGATATCCTGACTTTTTAATGCCAGTTCGTCTGTCGCATTCAAGCGGACTGCAATGGCAACATCATCTTTCACTTCGTTGACCAGCTTGTCGGAATTATCGATGGCGATAACTTCTACCCGACTGGCACCCAGGCGTTTTGCCAGTTCTGTTCCGAATCGTCCTAAACCGATGACGGCTACTTTTATCACTGGATCATTACTCCCTTGGGGATGAAATTAGTATTAGCTTTATGAATCTCTATTTTAACGATTCTTGTTAAAAGGATTAACCCAGGTTCACACTTTCTTCCGGATAGCGATACCGATAGGAAGGGCCACGATTCGATAATGCGATTAGAGCCGTCAACGGCCCGACTCTTCCAATCAACATGGTAAAAATAATCACCCAGTGTGAGGGGGTTGTCAATTCTGCGGTGATTCCTGTCGAAACGCCAACGGTCGCAAAGGCACTGGTTGTTTCAAACAGGTGGTCCAGAAAGATGTCCTGTCGATTTTCAAATAATACGACCAGCAGGGTGGATGTCATTAGTACCAGAATTCCCAGTGAAATGATGGTTAATGATCTATGAATCAATGTTGGAGGAATTGTTCTCCCCATGATTTCGACACGGTCCCTGCCTTTGAGCAAAGCCCAGACCGACAGAATTGATAGTGCGAATACAGTCGTTTTGACCCCGCCACCTGTGGAACCGGGTGAGGCGCCTACAAACATCAGCAGTACAGAGAACAGTTTCGACTGAGGTTGAAATTCACCCAGGTCGACTGTATTAAAGCCGGCAGTTCTCATTGTTACCGACTGAAACCAGGCCTGATTCAAACGTTCCCAGAATGGAATTTCATGGTTTCCATGGACTGACTCTAAAAGGTAAATACCAATGGTTCCACCCAGGAGCAGAAATAGGGTGGTGAAGAAAACCAGGCGTGATGAAATAGTCAACCTGACTTTCTGCGTCGGGTGGTGAAACAGGGGTTTGCGTACTCTCATATTGGAGAAATGAGTAATACCGTACAACATGAAATTATAGTTCACGGCAAAGCCAAGTCCGCCAATAATGATCAACGCCGGCATCACTGCCCAGACCTGCCAGTGGTGGCCCATACCAAGCAGGTTGTCATCCATCAAGCTGAAGCCTGCATTGCAGTAGGCGCTGATCGAGTGGAACAGGCTGTGAAAGATACGATCTTCCCAGGAGAGTTCCGGCCATAACCCTGAAAGGCAGACTGCTCCCGCCAGCTCAGTAAAAATCGTAATTCCCAGGATCGCCAGCAGCAGTCTTCTGACATCACCACGCTGGTGGGATTCGAGCATTTCTCCGAAAGTGACACTCTCGCGAATCTGCATCGACCTTCCGAATGCTGCAGCGAAAAAAGCACCAAAAGTCAGGATTCCCAGTCCGCCAATCTGAAACAGAAACATGATGATGGTCTGGCCCGTTCTGCTCCAGTAGGTACCTGTAGGGACAATAATCAGCCCCGTCACGCAACTGGCGCTGGTCGAGGTAAACAGAGCCGTCAGAAATGGCGCGCCCTCCGTTGTCTGTGCAGCAGGATCCTGAACTCGGGCTGAGGGGAACATCAGCAGGATTGTTCCGACTGAAATCAGTACCAGAAATGACGAGACCACAATCAAAGCCGGATTCCAGCCGCGCGAAGAGACTCGCCGTATCAGCAGGATGGATTCATAAAGGCTTCTCAGGATGATGCAGATTTCTGAGACTCCCAGGATCAGGACCAGTCGATCAGGAGCAGAGTCTGGAAGCAGATCCTGAAAAATGACAATCAGCACTACACTGCCGACCCAAAGAGATGATAGAAAGACACTAATAGAATATTTACGAAGAAACTCCTTGCGGGAGAGATGCCAGTAATAGCGAACCCCCAGGCTAAATGTGAAGAACAGCATTACCGCGAAGACGATCACCCCTAATTCCCAATGGACGATGGTGGTAATCTTCAGCAGGCCATGTAGAATAACAATGGCAATTACTGCGACTATCAGAGCGATAATT
>JAGQQP010000520.1 GCA_020426085.1 Planctomycetaceae bacterium
CGTCACTCAGTAAATACACGGCGACGCCTCGCATCCTCACCGAATCGGCGGCGACGGAAGCAGCCTTCAAAACGATTCGCAGCCCGGAGGTTCTGGTCTTAAGCACACACGGATTTTTCCTGCCTGACGAAGCGGCTGTCAGTCTCGAACAGAAAAAAGCCATGTCGCACGCTATCAAAATCTACAACGCAGCGAATAAATACTTTAAAGCCAAAGAATATCAGAAGGCACAGGTTCCCGCCGAATGGGCATTTGAAATCTGCAATGAAGTGCAAGGCCCTAACAGTATCGCGACCAATAATTGTGCCCGATTGTCGGGACAGATCTTACGGGCTCTCAAAAAATACAAACAGGCACTTCCCTACTATGAGTTTCAGTTGGATTACCGACTGCTGAATAATGGCTCGAGTAGAAGAACCATCTTTGCCTTTAAAAATCTGGCCAGCCTGCATGGTCTCATGAACAACAACGAAATGGAGACGACCTATTATGCACAGTCGTGGCGGATGGGTACGAAGGTCCTGGGCCCCGATGATAAATCCGTCCATACGATTCGTTCTCTGTTACTCGAGGCGGCTGAAAAATCAGAAGACTTCGCGCTGGCCTGCGAAGCCAAACAGGAACAGATTGAATACTACAAACGCAAATATGGTCCCGAACACGCCAACACCATTGTTGCCGATCTGAAACTGGCACAGCTGCTTGAATTGGATAAAAAATACGAAGCCGCCGAGAAACGCTTCCGTGAGAACCTGGCGTTACGCCAGCAGATCTATGGATCAGAGTCTGAGAAAACCGCATTAGCGCACAGCCTGTTCGGACAATTCCTCGATCGACGCGAACGCACGAAAGAAGCCGCCGAACAACTGGTGCTCGCAGTAGAAATTCGGGAAAAAATTTCCCCCGAAAATAAAACATTGATGTTCAACTCGTATTATCGTATGTATCAAGTGTTCGATAAACTGAAAGACATCGAACAACGTGAGAAGTATAACAAGCTGATGGTGGGAACCGGATTGCGTCCCAAAAAATCGGCCCCCTCAAATTCCTCACCCCCTGCGCCTGACAATGCGGATTCAAAATCAGACAAAGCAGCGGAAGAGGAACCCACTGAACCGGTCGACCCTGATCTGCAGCTGCTGCGAACAGCGGCCCTCGACCAGATGACCCGCATGGTGCAAACTTATCCCACCAGCCAGGCCGGCGATGTGAACCCGCTGCTGCGGTGTGGACTGATGCTGGCCGGTTGCAACAATCGTCCCGAAGCACTGCGTAAACAAAACGATGACGGCGTCTTAACGGGGCTGGAAATCATCAGCACCGACTTGCGTGGCACACGCCTGGTGGTCCTTTCCGCCTGTGAAACCGGCGTAGGTGAAATCCGTTCGGGAGAAGGGGTCGCCGGTCTCCGCCAGGCATTCCAGCTGGCGGGCGCCGAATCGGTGGTCGCCTCCCTGTGGAGCATCCCCGACCAGGAAACCGCCTTGCTGATGGAGCAGTATTTTTCCAATTTAGCAGCCGGCATGAAAAAAGCGACCGCCCTCCGACAGGCCCAGCTCACCCGCATCAAAGCCCGCCGCGAAAGAAACGGCGCCGCCCACCCCTTCTTCTGGGCCGCATTCACACTGACCGGCAAGGATTGAGATTCGATAGCTTTTAACCGCTAATTCATTCAACGATATTCGAGTCAATTGGAATCACCTTGTCCTGGTATTATTGTTAGAGAGCAACTTATAATATTAGATCATTCTGATACTACCTCTCAGGCATACATATCTATGGCACGCAACTGGACTCGTGACGAATTGATTCTGGCAATGAGCCTGTATTGCCGCCTGCCGTTCGGCAAGTATGACAAAGGAAATGCTGAGGTCATTCAACTTTCTGAATGCATAAATCGAACCCCCTCTAGCGTTGCCATGAAACTTAGTAATTTGGCATCCCTTGACCCATTTCACAAGGAACGAGGCGTCAGAGGACTAGCAAACGCTTCTAAATCAGACCGCGCCATCTGGCAAGAATTTCATGCTGATTGGGAAGCACTTGCAGATGAGAGTGTGCGTCTCGAATCGGAATATGAACTTCTACCGAAAGTCGAACTTACGGAGGCTCCTCTACAATTTGAGGGAGCAACGGAATCAACCCGTGTTATGAAAGTAAGACGTGCCCAACGTTTTTTCCGCACGACAGTTTTAGCCTCCTACAAAGAGCGATGTTGTATCACTGAAATACAAAATAAAGAACTACTCATTGCAAGCCACATCATTCCCTGGAGCGAAGATGCCTCTAAACGGGCAGATCCTCATAATGGTCTCTGCATGAATGCGCTCCATGATAAAGCCTTCGATCGCGGACTCATTACCCTGGATGAAGAGTACCGCCTGATCCACTCGCAACAGCTACGTGATGCTTATACAGTCGAAGCCATGAATCGGTTCTTCAGACCGTATGAGGGAAAACCGATTCAAATTCCCTGGCGGTTCCTCCCAGATCGGGATTGTCTGGAAAGACACCGTAATCAAATCTTTGTTGCATAAGCCTGTTTTCTGCATCATGATAGGGGTTATTGCAATAATCAGATTCATTGTCATTAGAAAGCCCACCCATGCCCCTGCCTCTCAATCGTCGTGATTTCCTCCAGACCTCTCTCTGTTCACTGGCTGCGGCTTCTGGTGTGGGGATGGCGTCGGTGCAGGCTGCGGAATCGAAGCCGTTGATCGGCTCTATTTCGAAAGAAACGCTGTTTCGCAATCGTGATGGTTCCGGCGTCACCTGGTTTCATCCGCGGGGGTGTATGATTCCCGGTGCTGAGGGGAACGCGACGTTTCTATTGAATCTGCAGGAGATTGGCGGCTCAGATTACTTCGGGCAGGTGCACTGGACCGAATCGACGGACCGGGGCCAGACCTGGAAACAGCCGACACCCATTGCTGCACTGGGACGAGATCCCGTTAAGGAACATCCGGGCCTCAAAGCGGGTGTCTGTGATGTGACGCCGCAATATCATCCGCAGACCGGAACTGTTCTTGCGCTGGGGCACGTCGTCTTTTATCGCGGCCCCCGCTTTGCCCGCGGCGATCAGCTGGCTCGATACCCCGTCTACGTCACGCGGGACAAAGATGGCCAGTGGTCAGAGCGGAAGATCCTGCAGTGGGACGATCCCCGCGGAGCCGAGATCTATACCAACAATTGCGGGCAGCGGCTCGTCCTGCCTGATAGCGATATCCTGATGTCCTTCACCTTCGGCGCGGGCAAACAGCCCCGCATGGTGGCTGGCGTACGCTGTGCCTTTGATGGGACGACACTCAAGATTCGCGAAGTCGGCCCGCCCCTGGAGAACAAAGTCGGTCGCGGTCTGCTCGAACCGTCCATCGCCCGTTTTGCAGATCAGTACTTCATGACAATTCGTGCCGAAGACGGACACGGCTACGTCGCGGTCAGCCCGGACGGTTTGAATTACCAGCGGAAGACCGCCTGGGCCTATGACGACGGCACGCCGATTGGCATGTCCACCACGCAACAACACTGGCTGACTCACTCCGACGGACTGTTCCTGGTTTACACCCGCAAAGATCCGACGAACTCGAAAGTGATCCGCT
>JAGQQP010000521.1 GCA_020426085.1 Planctomycetaceae bacterium
ACCGATCGTCGTAACCCGGATGGAGCCAATGCCAGTGAATCCAACTGCTGTCTGAAACTGGTTACTAAAGACGGAAAACCCTCCTATGAAATCCTCTGGAAAGCGGAAAAAGCAGTCTCCTATTACTGCACGCCTCTTGCCTATGAAGGCTGTGCCTACTTCGTCAATAAAGTCGGCGCCGTCTACTGTCTGGACCTGAAATCCGGCAAGCAGCTCTATGCAGAACGACTTTCCGGCCCCTGCTGGAGTTCGCCGCTCGCCGCAGGAGACAAGATCTATTTCTTCACGAAAAAAGGGGTTACCGACGTCATCCAGCCCGGCCCCGAATTCAAACAGCTGGCCTCCAACGAACTCTTTGCTGACGAACCGGAAAAACCAGCAGCCAAAGAAAGCTCCCCGGAAGGGAGGGGAGGCAGAGGTGGCTACTCTCAACTGGGACCAACCATTTACGGCGTAGCCGCCGTCGATCAGGCCCTGCTGATCCGAACGGGCACAGAACTCTACTGCATTGAAGCCCAGGGTAAATAATCCATTCACAATATTCATCCAGAATTCCAATCCCCTCTGAAATATTCAGAGGGGATTTTTTTCACACCTGATTAATCTTAACTGCTCACTATTGCCGTTGACTGCACCATGCGCCTTGCGATACTTCGCAAACTGCGTCGCGCGCGTGTCAACTTTTGCAAGAACTGCTTTTCACGAAGACCTGAACCCATTTCTCGATTTTTCCACTGGGCATCCCTTGTTTTAGTTTTCCTCTCTGACAAACGGTCAGTGAATTCAACTGCGGATCGACACACATCGGCAGACATCGCCCCGGTATCGTTCCCATATCAGCACAGATCACCACTATATCAACACTATATCGCCGCCTGTCGCCACATGCCTGCTCTTGACCTGTTGTTGTCTTTACCGAAAATGACATCACCATCTTAACCTCCTCCTGGCACCTGTTTCTGACCTCAAATCAGACTACGGGGAACGCCCCCTTCCTGCGGTCCTGGATTGAAATTGATTCAGCAGGATTCTACCCGATGCTTCATTCTCGTTCGTAGATGAAAATCCAACAGCATTTATTCAGCATTCTTCAGTCCCCTCGCTCCTGTTGCCCCACGGCAATCATTTTTGTGGGTACACCGGGAACCGAAAATTCGCCTACCGGTAACAATGTCTCCAGAGACATCGCTTTCAGCTTTGCAGAACCCGGTTCAGACCAGAATGCATAATAGCCTGCCTGATCGAATGTGATCGAGTGATGACCATAATGTCCATCCACTTTGCTTGCCCCCACTTTGATTGTTTTCAGTAGTCTGGCATCCTGAAAATCCAGGTCACGATCCGGGTCCAGTTCAATCACACTTAAGAATTCATCCTGTTCCAGTTCCTGCGGATGATTGTGAAAGACAAATGCCAGCCGCTGACCCCATGCAGTCTTGCATACATCTAAGGAGACTGGGGAATTCCCTGCCAACATCGGTAAGGGCACAGAGATCAGCTCCGGGGTATCACATTTTGCATTCAGCAGACACAGCCTTGCTTCCGGCCCCTTTCCGGACACAAACAGGACATAGTTTCGATGTGTTTTGAATGAACCCGTACGATGGGGTTTCTGAGTTTCGCTATCAACCCCCAGTGATAGATGCTGCACATTAATCTGCCGCTGCTCAGAAGGTAGAGGATTCTTATCCGCTTCACACAAGCAGATGCCGTCCGCAGGTGCAAAAAAGACTTTGCCGGCACAGGTCGTCACTCCATGAATCGCTCCGGTTGGCAGCGAAAAAGAATAACAGATTTCCGAATTCCCCTCGGGCAGAATCCGCGTGACATCAATCAAACCTTTCTTGGGTCCACTACCGGCGATCCATGACGCATACCCGGACTTACCATCGACAACTGCCAGGGTGATATGTTGCCCACCCCCTCGATGAAATCCCGTAGCGACTGCCTTGTCCGGATGATCCCGATAACTGCGAGGATCAATCCGCGTGTACCCGGAATTCTGATCGTTGGCCAGATAATAGATGCCCTGGTAACAATACAGATGCGCCGGATTACCCTGCTGGTCGTCCAGTAAAGTCTGTACAACGCGTGGCTCCTGCTTGAATTTCCAATGGGAGTGGTCTCCATGCGCTTCTTCTTCGACGCCCGTCTCCAGAAAAACCCAGCCACTCTGGTTTGCACCGTCTTCGTGATCACGTACTCCTAACAGCATTGTCTGCAGCGAACTTTCCATCTGCACCAGATTCTGCTGCTCCGCATCCAGCTTCGGAAAACCAGGAACGACAGCAGTTGCTGACATCTCCAGGGTCTCTCCTTTTGTTATATCCGCCCAGCGTACTGTTTTCCCTGCATGATCCTGAATAAACAGTCGGCAGACGGTGGGCTGTTTATTTCTGGATTCAACAACGTCAGATTTTTTGTCCGTCTGAGCCTGGAACTCTTCCAGGTCGGCATCTGCAACGGTACAGCCTGAGATTACAACAGACATCGATATCAACACGAAACAACGCATCCAAAACCCTGAAGACATTTTGCACCTCTTTTATACATTCCAAATTTGTTTTTTTATCTTTAAAGCCACACGCTTACTGTGTCCCCGTCCGATACGGATTCCCCGTTCCTTCCAGAAACTGATATCGCCCCTGTGAATATTCCACGCATGACCAGGTCGCTCCATCAACGGTTCCCTGAATCCAGTAATACCGTTTACGATTTTGAATTCCGTGATAGATCACTGGCACCCCTGTAACAGCGGGGCTTCCCTGCATTCCGGGTTGTATCTCGAAGAAACGGGACAATACGGCTGTATCAGATCTACTGAAGCCCTCTTCGCGTCTCCAGTTCCATCCGTCAGCCTGAAACGTCTCAGGAGCCTCAAACCGGGGAACAGCAGATAAAGTTGTCCGCTCTTCAGTACAGCCGCCTGCGATACTGAAACAACTCGACAGTAACAGCAAATACCGGGGGAACGGATCTGAATTCAGAATCATGGTCAACCCTCACGATGATTGAATACTCTCGTTAAAATGCGAATAACGGGTCTGTTAAAATTCGCCGATCACACGCCCGTCTGCACGACCAAACAAATCACGCAGGGTCTGCAAATGAACATTCTCACTCACAAACCGGACACTTCCATCACACAGCAACACATTGGCTCCCCCGATGTGAAGACTGCGTGCTCCTGAGATCACTTCGCCATGATGAACGACATCGGGTTCCGGTGAGTTAGGTGGATAGTAGCCGTGCACCAGCGTGTTATATCCAAGATTGCGAATCCAACCTCCTGCGCGTCCCCCTTCGTAACGCGTTGCAGTACGACCAGCGAGATCATCCGAATCTGCAGAGCAGGGACCACCTCCGCTCACGCGTTTCATCTGACGATCTGCATTTAACAGAAAAACCGTATCAGGCCCGCGATCACCAAATAATGTTTCCGCCATGAAGATGGTATTTGAAGTCCCATCTGTGATATCTCGAAAACGCGTAGAAGAGCCCCTCCAGAAGAGACCGTCATTCTCACTGGAGCAATACGAAAGGTTCTCTCCGGATCCACCATTTACCATGTAATTTGTACCAGCCCACACCGTTCC
>JAGQQP010000522.1 GCA_020426085.1 Planctomycetaceae bacterium
TGATACAGACACACCGTTAAGAAAAACCTATGATCCCGGTCACCGCCATGCGGATCAGGATGGGAATGTAACCTATCCTAACATTGATCTGGTGACCGAGTTCGTGAATGCTCTGGAAGCAGGAAGGGCTTATGAAGCCAATATTTCGGCTCTGGATATTACTAAGGAAATGTTCAATACGTCGCTGCGGATATTGGCATAAACTATAAATATATAAAGATTTAAGAATCATCTGATCTCAGGGAAGGGAACAGCATGACCAGTTCCATCAGTCATATCGGTAACTCATTACTCCCCGGTCTCTCGCCGGCGGGACTCAAGGATGCAGGGGCAGGTTCTCCAGCCGGCGCTCCCTCATTTCAAAATATGATGCTGGAGTCCCTGAACAGCGCCAATCAGTTACAGCTGCAATCCGAGCAGGCGATCCAGGCGGGACTTTTGGGAGACGATATCACTCAGACGGAAGTGTTTTCCTCGATCAAGAAGGCAGATCTGGCTCTGAGAATGATGGTTCAAATGCGAAATAAACTTCTGGAGGCTTACAACGAGATTCAGAAGATGCAAATGTAAAGCGCAAGCACGTCAGGCAGTACTTTCACCATTTTGACACGGATTCGTCGATTGGTTCCCCGGTATGGATACGATAAAAAAAATATATCAGCAGTTCTCAAACCTGTTTCAGACAATGACTGGCAGCCAGCGCGCCATTTTGCTGTCCGTCCCTTTGCTGATGATGCTGGCGTTTGGCTTTCTCTTTTTCCGAGACACAAAGTCGAGTTATGTTTCGCTCTCGCTGGGTAAAGATTTTACGACCGAAGAGGTCATCCATGCCGAGGAAGTTCTGCTGCGGGCCGGGCTGACCGATTTCTCGCGAAAGGGACAGCGGATTATGGTCCCACAGAGTGAAGTACCCCGCTATAACGCAGCCCTCATTGAAGGGGGCGGGCTTCCGACAGACTGGGCTTCGGAATGGCAGGAGCAGTTTGAAAAATCGAGCATGTTTGTCAGTAAAGACCAGCTGCAGGTCATGCGGGATATTGCTCTGGGGAACCAGTTGCGACGGATGATTCGAGCCATCCCGGACATTGAAGATGCGAGTGTGATGTGGGCACGTTCTAAAAAACGCTTACGCTGGAATAATACCACTCCGGAAGTGACGGCGACCGTGATGGTCAAACCCCGTCCCGGACGGGACCTGACTCCCGTGCTGGTGACCAGCCTGAGAGCGGCCGTTTCGACGATGGTCCCCGACCTGACCGCTGATTCGGTGACAGTTTTTGATCAATCCACGGGAACTTCTTACACCACAGGTGATAAAAACGACGCCTTTGACAGTAAATTTATCAGCTGGGTCAATAAGCATACGAAAAACTATCAGGACAAAATTCTCGATTCACTTTCTTATATTCCGGATGTGATCGTGAATGTGAATGTCGACGTCGAAAATCTGAAACGGTATGTCGAACGCAAGCAGGAAATCAGTACGGACGGCTCAGTGACTTTGCAGTCGAAGGAGCAGTCTACCGAACGCAGCCTGACAGAAAAGCCAACACGGGCCGAACCGGGGGCTCGATCCAACCAGCCTAACTCTCTGTCCGTGGCGCGGGGGAACGAAAAAAATGAGAAGGTGACAGAGACCAATAATGAAGCCACCACGGCCCCCTCATTTACCTGGACGGAAAAAGAGTTTGTAGCTGCCATGCCCAGTACGGTGCAGGTTTCTGTTTCGATCCCTGAAGATTATTATGCTGCAGTTGCTCTGAAACGGGGAATCAAAAAAGGGGAAGCAGAAGCTGATCTGGCTGCTTTCAAACAGGCTACCGCTGCGATTCAGACTGAAGTCGAAACCAGTATTCAAAAGCATGTCCAGAAGCTGATTCCCTCGCAGTCTGCGACTGATGCCGTCAGTGTGGCTTCCTATGTACGCGTGGATGCAGAAGTGCCTGAAGTTGCCTTGCCGATCACGGAAAGCGTCGGCGAGTTTGTCAGCCAGTGGGGCAGTACGATCGGTCTGGGTTTATTTGCGATCTGGGCGTTATGGATGCTGAATAAGAGTATGCCTCAAATGGAAGAGGTCAATACAGAAGAGCTTAATCTGCCAATGAATCGGACGGCTGCCGCAGTTCCGGATGAAGAATCGGAAAAACCGAAGAAAGAACCGACACAGCGCGATGAGGTTCAACTGCTGGTTCGTGACAACCCGGAAGTGGCTGCGATGGTGTTAAGAAAATGGATCCACTCAAAATCTTAAGACAGATTTGGATTCGAAGTTAGTAAAATTCTTGTTTTGCAGGCTGAAAAATGGATGAACTACAAAAAGCCGCGATTTTGTTACTGAGCCTGGATAAAGCGCTTGCCGCTGAAGTTCTCAGTCTGATGTCCAAAGAAGATGTCGAAAAAGTGACGATGATGATTGCCCGTATGCAGGATGTTTCCAAGGAGCAGCAGGCCAGCGTTCTGACGGAATTTACCAACCTGCGCGGCGAACAGACCACAATGGAGCGCGGTGGTCTGGATGCGGTCAACGAACTGCTCGAGCAGTCACTCGGGAAAGAAGGTGCCGGCTCGATCCTGGACAGCATTAACCAGACGATGAATTCCGTGCCGTTCGGGTTCCTGCAGAAATCCGGCGCAAACAACCTGTTGACTTTTATCATTGAAGAACATCCGCAGACGATCGCCATGATCATGTCGCATCTGCCCAGTAATATGGCTGCCGAAGTTCTGGCAGGGCTGCCTTCCAATAAGCAGATGGATGTGATCAAACGCATTGCCAACATGGAGCAGACCAGTCCCGAAGTGATCAAGGATGTCGAGAAAAGCCTTGAGCATCGTATGAAAAATACTTTCAGTCAGGGTACGGAAAAAGCAGGGGGTGTCGAACTGGTTGCCGAGATTCTGAACGTGACGGATCGCATGACCAACAAGGGAATCCTGGAAAATATGGATCAGGAAACTCCCGATCTGGCTGATGAAATCCGCCGCCTGATGTTTGTCTTTGACGATCTGGTGAAACTGGACAACAAAGCGATTCAGGCTCTGCTGAAGGAAGTGGATACCAATCAGTGGGCGGTGGCCTTGAAAGGGGCTTCAGAAGAGATCAAGCAGAAAGTGCTTGGTAACCTGTCTCAACGGGCCGCCGATATGCTGCGGGAAGAAATGGAATATCTTGGTCCGATCAAAGTCAGCGATGTGGAAGCCGTTCAGCAGCAGATTGTGGATAGTGTCAGACGTCTGGAAGATGCCGGAGAAATTGAAGTCGCTGCCGGAAATGAGAGCGAACAATACATTACCTGATGAATGGAATGCCGGGTTGCGTCCTGAAATTTTTATGGAACTAATCATAACGGGATAGATAAAGTCAAAGATATGGCAGAACTGGAAACAGCAAAATTGTTAAAGGCGGATGCATTTCGAGCGCTGGGTTCGAAAATCGCCTATAACTTCAATGACATTGAGAAACGCTGTGAAGAGTATATCTTAAACGTGCGTAATCAGACGCGTCAGATGATCATCGATGCGCAGGCAGAAGCAGAGCAGATCAAACAGGAAGCATATCAGGCAGTCAAACAACAGGGGCACGCAGAGGCATCACG
>JAGQQP010000523.1 GCA_020426085.1 Planctomycetaceae bacterium
ATCGGCAGGCCATCAGGTCTTCTGATGCGTGCGGCTGTATCGATGCCGAGCTTGCGGTAAATCGTCTCAGCGTAATCGTAGGGGGTGTAGAGCTGATCGGTGACATCGCCTCCCTCTTTATTTGTCGCGCCGATCAGTTGTCCGCCTGGTACGCCGGCACCGGCCAGCGCGACGGACATCGCACGTCCCCAGTGATCGCGTCCTCCCCATTTGTTGACGCGCGGGGTCCGCCCCATTTCGGTGATGAAACAGACGAGTGTGTCTTCCAGTAAACCGCGTACATGCATATCTTCAATTAATGCGCTGAAAGAACGGTCGAGGCTGGGCATCATCACCGGGTGCGGTAAACCAAAGCGTTCCTGGTTACCCGTCCCCTGCGGGCCGCCACAAGGGCCGTTCTGGTAAATGCCTTCGTGGTGATCCCAGTTTAAAAAGACACCTTTAGGTTGTCCGTAACCGGGACGATTGACATGCTCCGGGGGTTGAATCACCGTCACACTCACAAACCTCACGCCGGCTTCAATGAGCTTACGCCCCAGCAGGTAACAACAGCCGCGGTGATCGCGTCCGTAGCGATCGCGTGTTTTGTCGCTTTCTGTTGAGAGATTAAGTGAAGCCTGCACCTGCGGACTGGTCAACAGATCCACAGCGTTTTCGTAATAAGCCTGTAGTGTCTCGGCTGATTCTGTTTTCGCAACAGCTGACCGATCCAACTGAGCAAGCAATTCGCGTCGTTGGTTAAATCGTTCGGAGCTTAATTTGGGATTCAACTGTAATGATTTCACTTCCCAGTTCGGATCAGCCAGATTTTCACCCAGGTTCTTTGTTCCCAGTTTCCACGGTGCCCGGCTTGCGGGCAGGAAACCGGTACTGGTCACGTGATTGGGCATATTGATTCCCGGACAGAAAATATATCCCGGCAGTTGCGGGCAGTCGGTTCCGATTTGATCTGTGACGACCGAGCCGATATCGGGAAAATCAAACGAGGAATCAAAGCGGTAGCCTTTAAAGAACTCCTGACAACCTTCCTTATGTCCGGCCACGCGGGCCGAGGTCATCGAGCGAATCACGGATAACTTATCTGCCTGTTGTGCAGTCATCGGCATCAGCGATGAAAAATTGATTCCGGGCACATTGGTCGCAATTGATTTGTATGGCGTGCGATGATCATAGGGCGCTTCCGGTTTGGGATCCCAGGTATCCATCTGGCTGATACCGCCCTCCTCGTAGACGACCAGCACGCGTTTGGCCCGACCCGGTTGTCTGGCTTCACTTTTGGCGATCGCTTCCAGGGTCAGTATTTCTGCCAGACCAGCGCCCATCATCCCGGCTGAAACCGAGCGGAGCAGGCTGCGTCGGGCAGGATCACAGCCCCTGTGGTTGAATGCTTGCGAAAATTCAAGTGGATTTGCCAAATCAGCTCCTCACGATCTTGTCCAAAGCAAGTCCGATTTTACAGCGGGAAAGATTCAGGTCAGAATTTCCTGAATTACTTAAGATAGTTTATAGCAGGGGACCGTTTCAGATCAACATATAAATGGTGGTAAATATGTGTTCGGCTGGTTTCTATCTGTTGCAGTAGGTCATAAATCCACGAATCGCGGTCAGGTACGCTTCGGGCTCATCGTCGGCAATGGAATGGGAACTGTTGGCGAAGATCTTCAGGTGGGCGCGGGGAATTTTCGCCGCGATCAGTTCGGAATGCTGGGGAGGACAGATCCAGTCATGAGCGCCCCCGAGCACCAGGGTTGGACATGTGATGGCAGACAGCTGGTCGATGAAGTCGAATGTGCGCAGAAATTGACTGAAGCCGAGATTGAGCTGTTCGAAATTTCGAATGCTACGAGGCCAGCCCTTTTCCATTTTTTCCGGATCGAACCTGGTGGAATACATGGGCCCCATCGCTTTGTAATATTCGTAAACCTGCTGTTGTGATTGAAAGTTTCCGTCCCAGAGCCACTGACAGACACGTTGCTGCTCGGGAGTGCCGCGTTCGCTGACGATGCGCTGCGCGTCTTCCAGAAAACGATAGCTGGGGGTTGTCGCGACGAGAATCAGATTTGCCACGCGCTCCGGATAACGAATCGCATAACCCTGGGCGACCATGCCACCGTAAGAAGAACCGAGGATCGAAATCTTTTCCAGCCCCAGATGGTCGCGGAGTGCGTCGACATCATCAATGTTCTGGTCGAGCGTGTAAGTTTCAGGATCGGCGGGGGCACTGCGGCCTGAACCGCGGTGATCCACATAAACCAGTTGCGCAATATCACATAGCGGCGCGGAATTTGTTTTGAAACTCGTGTGATCGCTGCCCGGCCCTCCATGCAGCAGGAACAAAACAGGGCGTTCGACCATCTGATTCCCATCGGGAACCAGCCCCATGCCATCGACATCGAAATAGATCTCGGCTCCATTGACTCTGGCTCGCATGAAGTGACTCCATTTTGTGGTATGACTAAAGTGAACCCACAGGAATCAGACGGAGCCGGTGGGGCAGGTGCAGACAGTGATCATTCTGGTATACCCGATCCTGACATAACAGAGCAAGCTTCAGGCAATGCAATCCGGTTGAAGTTTCCAGTTCAGGGAATGCGGGCTTGTGAATTTCGCTTTGCCGTCGATCAATAATTCAGATAGAGTAAATGTTGAACTCGGCTGTCGGAGAAAAAACGTCTCAACGAACTTCATTATCAATTGCATCAGGTCTTGCTCGATGAATTTAATGTGCACACTCTGCCCACTCATTCTGACACTGTCTTGAGGGAACCATTTGTATTTCAAACATCAAACTGTCCATCGACTCTGGGTTTGATGTGGTGAGTATGCGGCGGCTGGTTGACTGTTTGAAAAAGTTGCAAGTCGGAGAGGATCGGTCCTGGCGTGGTTCATCGCGTACGAACGATTGAGTTTCTTCAACAAATCAGCCCCTCATGAACTGCTTTCAGCAATTATGATTTCTCAACGGGAAATGTTCGGGGCAGTGCCGCTTTCGATTCAGTGAGTTACAGGATCGAAAAAACAGGAGGGGCGGGAATTCTGAACAGGAAATACCTGCCCTCCTTTCTTCAATTTCTATCAGATCTCGGATTTTTCTACGAATGTTCTCAGCTGCGGAAAGGGGGAAGACCCACATCATTCAAATAGCACAGACAGAGTACAATTCAAAATCTGTTGGATCTAGGTGAGCATCTCATGATTGTGTCGATTTAAACTTTTCCAGTTCCCATCTGTGGTGTACTGAAACTGTTGTTGTTCATCCAGTGAAACCAGGTGCATCCAGCCCCCACTGAGTAGATCTGAAATGCTTTGATGCTTCGAAATAATCTTTTCGATGACGTTTCTCGGAGCTGCAATCACAACTTGTAAACGCAGTGGTTTGTGCTGTAAATTTTCACCTGTGTGCAGAGACTGCCATGGTAATCCGGTCATCAGATCGCCACCATTACCTGATAGAATTCCAAAGCCACCCACGACATTATGCAACGTCTTGTTTCCACTGCCGAAATGATGATTGTCGACAGTAGAGGCGTAATATTGCATATTGATCCAGTGTGCGACGATCATGGGGGCCGTCATGATATTCTCGAGTAC
>JAGQQP010000524.1 GCA_020426085.1 Planctomycetaceae bacterium
GGTTTTGGCATAATACTGCAGCAGGAACTGACTCTCTCCACGGGTGATGACACCATAGGTGTGGCTCAGGCCGTAAGCAGCACGCCCTGCCCCCTTGGGTTCCGGTGTGATGAACAGTGAGTCATCGCCGGCTGTGAGGGAGTAAGTATCCAGTTTGCCTTTGGCATTTTTCTCCCAGACTTTAATGCCGGTCAGTGGTTTCAGCAGATCAGGGTCATCTGGTTCTGCTGCTTCACCGAAATACAACTGAACCTTAGCGGCGTTGTTCTTTCCTTCTACTTGTGGAAGGAGCCAGAGAAAATGTGCGGATGCCTGATTTGTGATTGACGCAGCCAGCAGACAGACGAGAGCTGCAGTCCATTGAAACGTTTTCATATTGATGCTCTTTTACGATAGTGGGAAGGATCAAAAATTATTTTGAATCAGTCTGTGAGAGTGATTCGGGAGTTGTTAATTTATGGTTTGTTAATTTGATTGAGCCGACATTCCGCTCAAAGTTTTCACCCGTTTCAACGGTCAGCATATTGTAGGGCAGATCGAAGTTTCCGATTCGGGTGAATGCAAATGTGTTGCTGCGGTTTGCCGTAATGGCTCCTGATTTGGGATCGCGATAGATTACCGAAGTATCGCGGGGCAATACTTCATTCTCTTTCGTGTGCCAGACATCCAGTGTGGAAATGGTAAACCAGGATTTGTCAGAACGCCGATGGACTTCGGTCATGACATCACCCTGCAGGCGAAAGGAAACGTTCTTGCCATCTATGTTGACCAGTCGGCCCAACGGGTGATTCACTTCATCGTCGGCAAACGTCGCCGGAATCGGTTCCTGCTTGTGGTATTTACGATGACCGATGACTGAATTCAGTTTAGGCAGACTCCACTCGGACAGCGATTCGTCTTCCAGAGTGAGCTTCAGTTTGAAATCTTTATCAGCCGTCAGTTTGCCTGTGGTGCTTTTTCCATTGTACTGGATCAGGACATCGGCTGTGAACCCGGGGAAATCGCGCCAGGTCGCGCGGGCTTCCCGGACCTTCTGGTAAAGCTCAGTGGCAGCCTCTTTGCCGGGGTTGGAAACCAGCTTTGGTTGATCGCGGGCTGGCGACCACTGAATGGTGGCAGAAAGTGCGAGCAGGACGATTAAGCCGGCCAGCCCCCATTGTTTCAGTTCTTGTTTCATGTTTTCACGGAGTAGCATTTGATTCTCCATAGGAGTCTTTAGAACACGGTTTCTGGGGTTTCATCAGCCAGTGCAATTCATATGATTCTTAGATCAGTTGGTTTATTCAGCCTGGCCATTCAATTGATTACGATTAATTCAGTTACTTTTATCAGCAGGAGTCGATATGAGTTCGAAAACAAAGTCATTTTCTCCCTCAGATGTGACAGATTTTGAAAGCGTGCTGCGTCGATTGTATTGAGGGGGAACTTTTACGACTTTGATTCGTTTAATCCCAGCAGCTTTGATTTTCTCGATTGCCTGTTCATCATCGGGCGCAAATCCACCGTCATCCGTCGAAATGATTTCAATGCGGTTAGTACCTACGAGAGGCCCAAAATCCTTACCAATTGAGAAAATTCCATTGTGGATCGTGATCGATGCCTGGGGACCTTTATTATCTTCTGCGGGAATAAATCTGATCACTCCCTCGGGAAGGGGATCGCCATCCAGTTTGACAATCCCGCGAACAGCGGCACGAGTGAAATCCTGTTCCGAACCACAACCCATTAGGATGAGTGACAAAACGAAAAACAGTGTCAGATTTTTAGAATTCACCAATCACCTCCCCGCCGTTGCGTGTTGCCAGGGCATCCAGGAGAGCGGAATCAATATTTTCTGAAATAAATCGGACGGAACCATCAGAGAGAGTGAATTGCACGCCACCAACATGGTCACTGCGAAAAGTCTTGAACCAGTTACTGTCATAAATTGAATCATCAGCGACGTCTTTCGGATTAAATCCGTACTCTGTCGTACATACTGCTGATCCCGG
The DNA here is from genome assembly GCA_020426085.1 of Planctomycetaceae bacterium. Lineage (GTDB taxonomy): Bacteria > Planctomycetota > Planctomycetia > Planctomycetales > Planctomycetaceae > Gimesia. The sequence goes on from JAGQQP010000524.1 coordinate 1,992, forward strand.
GTAAGGGCTGGACCAATAAGTGAAGGAGTAGCGGGATTGACCGGTACAGTCACCACTGCTGAATTTATAATCAGGAAGGTTGTATGCAGTTTCACCTATCAAGAGTGTATTGGTGGAACCATCAGTGATATCACGAAAGCGAGTCTGACCTGATGCACTGTTGGTATAAACGATGGCACCATCCAGAGCTGGTTGTGGATCTCCGTAGTAAGACCAGTAAGGATTGTAATCTTTAGAGCCAATACAGACTGCGTAATGTCCTGGTGCCCGACCGGAATCACTGGAACAACTGGGGACCGCCCGTCGCATTGGAGACGTTGGGCAAAGATAGAATGGGAGTACCTGAGAAGTAACTGTTACATTATAGGGATCCGAGTTTGTCAGGTTGAAGTCATAGAGATTGTAAGCATTGGCCTGATCGATCAACGGTAAAATTGAGACAAAGAGGCTGCCACCGCTTAATTCACTGTTAGCGTTTGCATTGGGGAAACAGGTGTAGATGTCGTGATAGTTGTGGACAGCCAGGCCGATTTGCTTGAGATTGTTTTTGCATTGACTCCGGCGGGCTGCTTCGCGTGCCTGCTGGACAGCAGGGAGGAGTAAAGCAATCAGAATGGCGATGATTGCGATGACGACTAGAAGTTCAATCAGTGTGAAGGCGCGTCTCTTGCGATAGCGGGATAGCATGGTCTCTCCTGCTGTAGATAGCTATAGGCTTTACCAGTGTGATGAATTTGAAAGATCCTGGATCTTTCAATGCCCGATTGGTCTGGCTGGCTGGCTACTGATGGAGAAATGCCATTTTTGCTTGCTGGCTGATTGAAATTGAAACTCAATCTCAATACGAGAATCCTATAAAGAGCTCCCCTGTCCTGCAAGTTTTTCCATGATCATTTTGTGGAAAATCTAAAAAATCGGGGCTGGAAAGAGAGGTTCAGGAAGAATGATCGCGGGTTCACACACCAGATGATGGGCCGAGACTGATGGATGACCTGCTGAAGAATCGGATGTGGAATGTGATGTCTAATATGAATAATAGTAATGACTTACTAAGAACTCTTTTCCGATTGCGAAGCGATACAGTCCAGAAATTGCTGACCGAAGTCATCGCATTTTTTCTGGCCTACTCCCCAGATTTCCAGGAATTGGGGCAGAGTCTGAGGTTTATGTCTTGCCAGTTCTCTGAGTGTGGCATCTCCAAAAACCATGTACGGTTGAATCCCCTTTTCTCCGGCGATCTGCTTACGCAGTGAGCGCAGGCTTTCGAAGAGATCCTGGTCGACACCTTTCCAGTTCAGCTGGGATAAATCGTTCTTTGCTGCCCGAGTCGAATTAGATTTACCGTCTTCCGTCGTTCGCATGAGCTGGGGAGTGATTTCACCTCTCAGCAATTTTCTCCCGGTTTCAGTAATTCGTAACTGCTGATATTCTTCTGTTTTGGTCAGGTACCCCTGAGATGTCAACTGGTTGATCCAGTTTCGGATCGTGGCGAGGCTTTCCGTTTTGAGCAAGCCATATGTGCTCAACCTGTCATGACCGTTTGCCAGGACTTTTTTATCTTTGGAGCCTTTCAAAACGGCGGCAGTATAGGATGCACC
>JAGQQP010000525.1 GCA_020426085.1 Planctomycetaceae bacterium
ATCAGTTCCGGTGTCACCAGGGGAGCAGGGCTGTACGCGCCCATTCCGCCGGTATTGGGTCCTTTGTCATCATCGTAGGCAGCCTTGTGATCCTGAGATGTTTCCAGAGGCACAATTGTCGAACCGCTGACGATCGCCAGAATACTGACTTCCTGACCGATCAGCTTTTCTTCGATGATGACCGTTCGACCCGCATCACCAAACTCGCGAATTTTCATCAGCGACTTGATGGCGTCAAGTGCTTCCTGTTTGGTATCGCAGATCAGAACTCCCTTGCCGGCTGCCAGACCATCGGCTTTGATGACGAGGGGCTGTTCTTCGCGATCTTCCAGATAAGCTTCTGCAGCTTCAAAATTATTGAATGTTTCAGACTTGGCTGTGGGAACATTGGCCTTCCACATCATCTGCTTGGCAAATGACTTACTGCCTTCCAGTTCAGCAGCCGCCTTCGATGGTCCAAACACAGGAATCCCCGCAGCACGCAGCGCATCTGACATCCCGGCGACCAGTGGCACTTCCGGGCCAACCACTGCCAGCTGGATTCCTTCTTCCTTCGCGAAAGCGATCATCTTGGGAATATCACTGACGCTGATGGGGACATTCGTCCCATCCAGCTGGGTTCCGGCATTTCCAGGAGCACAAAAAACCTGGCTGACACTCTCCGACTGGGCCAGTTTCCAGACCAGCGCGTGTTCGCGGCCTCCCTGACCAATCACTAAAACTTTCATCGTGTACGGTACCTGCTCGTTATCTTCTTCTTAAAATTTCAGGCGAGACAATCTCTCTCACTGACTTGATTTCACTCCTGTGGAGTATATCAGCACTGTTTTGCCCCTAGTAGCATCGCTTCCCGAAATTTGGACTTTGCTGTTAAAAAGCTCGTAAATTACCTCGATACCAGAACAAATCCCGCTCTGTGGGGGATTAAGTTTCTTCAGAAATCACGACTCTTCAGACAACACATGCCCAGCATTGGACGAATCCACCTTCAGACCATATAATGTCCCGTTCAATCGGGTTTTTGATCGTTCTACGATCCCCGATCATGCTCTGAACCTCTTTTCCCGAGACCTGTCTCAACGACAAAGACCTCGCATTAAGAGGAAAGAACCTGAATTACTGTTATCGTAAACCTGCGTGACAGCAGTTGACCTAAAGTTATTCTGTTAAAAGACTTTTAACCTATTTGTTTACTGGAGAATTCAAAGTGTTTGATACTGTCGCCATTATTGGTGCCACCGGTGCCGTCGGGCATATCATGCGGAAACTGCTGGAAGACCGGAACTTCCAGGCGAAACAATTTCGATTTCTGGCCTCAGCGCGCTCCGCAGGCAAAACACTGGAATTCCAAGGTAAAACCTACACACTGGAAGAATTGACCAAAGATTCCTTCACGGGTGTCGAACTGGTCATCGCCTCCACTCCCGATGATGTCGCAGCCGAATTTCTTCCCTCTGCAGTCGAAGCAGGTGCCATTGTCATCGATGAATCCGGTTACTGGCGGATGAAACCCGAAGTAGCACTCGTGATTCCGGAGATCAACCCGGAAGCCGCCCTCGAAGCCAAAGGCATTATTGCCAGCCCGAACTGTTCCACGACACAGATGGTGATGGCTCTGAAACCACTGCACGATGCTTCCCCGGTTCGCCGAGTGATCGTCAGTACTTACCAGGCAACCAGTGGTGCCGGAGTCGCAGGAACCAGCGATCTGATGGAAGGATCCCGGGCCTACCTGGAAGGGAAAGAGCACGACTATAAGGTCTTCGCTCACCCCATCGCGTTCAACGCCATCCCACAGATCGGCAGTGAAAAAGAAGAAGGCTACACCAGCGAAGAAATGAAAATGGTGTACGAAACCCGAAAAATCCTGGGTGATGAATCGATCCAGATCAACCCGACCTGTGTGCGGATTCCCGTTGCCAACTGCCACAGTGAAACCATCACGGTCGAAACCGAACGACCAATCTCACCGGAAGAAGCACGAAAATTATTCTCTGACTTCCCGGGAATCACTGTCGTGGACGACCTGCAGAAACTGTCATACCCGCTGCCTTCCACCTGTGACGGCAGTGATGAGGTCTATATCGGCCGAATCCGTCGCGATATTTCTTCTCCGAACGGACTCAGTTTCTGGTGTGTCAGCGATAACCTCCGTAAAGGGGCAGCAACGAATGCTGTTCAGATTGCCGAGTTGCTCGCTAAACATAAGGCCTGCACCTAAGCTGGTTTCGCGTCTTCACTATCGTCACTGCGGGCGGATTCCTGCTTGAAGAGTTCGTCCCGCCAGTGTCATTTTCAAAAGATTACATCGTAAAGGCTACGCAATGTCTGCATTTCATTACCAGAATGGTGAACTGTTTTGTGAAAATGTCCCCGTCGCTCAACTGGCAGAAGAGTTCGGAACTCCGCTGTGGGTTTATTCCAAATCAGACTTTCTGGGTCGCTTGAAAGAAATTCAGGACGCGTTTGCTGAAGTCGATCCAGTGATCTGTTATTCCGTCAAAGCCAACGGAAACCTGAGCATTCTCAAAACGATGAACGACGCCGGCAGTAGTTTCGATGTCGTCTCGGGGGGAGAACTGTTCCGCGTCCAGCAGGCCGGTGCAGACACTTCGCGCGTTGTCTTTGCCGGTGTCGGGAAAACCGATGAAGAAATTCGCCAGGCACTGAATGCAGATATCCTGATGTTCGACGTCGAAAGTGAAGCCGAACTCGATGCGATCGCCCGCATTGCCGCGGAACTGAACTGTGTCGGCCGCGTCGCTCTGCGTCTGAACCCGGATATCGACGCCAAAACTCATCATAAAACGACCACCGGTAAAAAGGGCAACAAGTTCGGCATGGATATCGAACGGGCTACCGAACTGGCCGACAAAGTGCTGAAAGACGAACACCTGGAACTGACTGGCATTCACATGCACCTGGGTTCTCCCATTCTGTCGACCGATCCTTATGCGAAAGCAGTTAAGAAGGGAGCAGAAGTCATCTCCCAGCTGCGTGAGAAAGGCCACAACACGAACTGGCTCAATCTCGGGGGCGGTTTTGGAATCAGCTACAAAACGGATGAAGGTCCCTCCGCTCAAACCTACGCGGATGTGATTGTTCCCACAATCAAAGAAATCGGCTGCCGTCTGGCACTGGAGCCAGGTCGCTTCATCGCCGGGAATTCGGGTGTGTTAATCAGCCAGATCGTCTTTACCAAGCGGGAAGGGGGCAAACTGTTCTACATTCAGGATGGTGGCATGACCGATCTCGTTCGGCCTGCGATGTATGACTCATACCATCGCGTCTGGCCTGTCAAACCCGCGGTTCCGATGCCGTTTGACTGTGAAGGGGAGATTGAAGGCTGTGAACCGGCTGATGTCGTCGGCCCGGTCTGTGAATCCTGTGATTATTTCGCGAAAGACCGCTATCTCCCCCCGATGCAGCGGGGTGACTATCTTTGCATGTTCAGCGCAGGGGCTTATGGCTCTGTGATGAGCAGCAATTACAACGCACGGCCTCGCAGTGCGGAAATTCTGGTTGATGGCAGCGAATACCAGGTCATTCGTCGACGGGAAACCTACGAAGAGCTGATTGCACTGGAAC
>JAGQQP010000526.1 GCA_020426085.1 Planctomycetaceae bacterium
TTCAACGCGCCTAACACAAATTTGAACATGTCAATATTCGATACCATCTCGTCGAATTGGGTCCCCGGTTTGATTACAGCAGGCCAGCGCATGACCAGCGGTACCCGGATGGAAGTATCCCACATGTTAGGCCGTTTGGGCCCCGTCACTCCCCCTGCAATCCAATGACCGTTTCCTTTGGTACTGATTCCGTGGCGACCATTGTTATAACCATGGTCACTGGTGAAGATCACCAGCGTATTCTCAGAGAGTTGTAACTGATCCAGTTCTTTCAGCAGGCGACCGATATTCCGGTCAACCGAAGAAACACTGGCATAGTATTCTTTATTTTTCTGCCGGATCTGTTCGGGAATCGCTCCTGCAGTGATGGGCACATCAATTTCCATGCCCTCATAATGTGCAGAATCCTGTTCAGGAACCGGGCCGTAGGGCGTATGCGGGGCTCTGAAATGCAGACAGAGGGCAAACGGTTTGTCTTTGGATTGACGAACAAAATCGATCGCATCATCCACCAGCAGGTCAGGGAGAGACCCTTTTCGCTTTCTGGTCTCTCCATTGATTTCCAGTGTGGGATCCATGGGTCGCGTGCCCCCTGCAAGAAATCCCATGAAATGTCCGAAACCTTTTTTGTGCGGATGAAACTGCTGCTGTTCGCCTAGATGCCATTTACCGATCAAGGCGGTCTGGTATCCATGTTTCTGTAATACCTCGGGCCAGGTCATCGCGGTGAGACCGGCTCCCGCTTGTGCTTCATCCGTCGAGATCCAGTCGGTAATCTTCAACTCAGTTGGAAATTTGCCAGAGAGAAAAGTGGCCCGACTGGGAGAGCAGACGGGCGTCGCCACGAATGCATTGGTAAAGATTGCTCCCTGTTTCCCAATCTGATCCATGTGGGGTGTATGTATCTGTCGATTCCCATACAGGCCCATCGCCCAGCGGCCCTGATCGTCGGTCACAATCGAAATCAGATTGGGCCGGTCGGCAGCCTGGGTCTGAGAGAGATCAGACAGGGCAATCAGGGTCAGCAACAGACATGAAATTGCAGAAAACGGCTTGATCATGGCGACTCGATTTGAAATAGATTTTCTTTACGGTGATTAGCTGCCCAGTTCCTGTTTCAGTTCGATCAACTGTTGTTTGAGTTCTTCCAGCGATTGAGAGAGAGTGTCGACTTCCCGCCTGAGAGACTGATTGTCGTGTTGTAGCTGTTCAATAACAGCGGAAAATCCGGACAGGTCAGGTGCAGCAGTCCTGGTAACCGTTGAGGGAGACGAATCCTTTTCCGATGTTTCCGGTTCTTCTTCGGCGGAGGCTTCAAATCCGAGTGTCTTTCCTTCACGTTCCTGGTACCAGTTATGGTCCACTTCAATCCCGCGACGTTCCAGACTGCCGTTGGCCTGGACATACTTCTGATCCAGCAGGCCTTTCAATTCGGTGCGTAGCTCGTCCAGTGTTTCGATCGGCACCATGCGGCTGGCGCGTCCTCGTAATTCCCCCATGGTTTGCCTGCCACGAAGCCAGAGCTCTGTCAGTATCGCCAGTTGGGGTTCCGTGAAATTAAACCGGCGCCGCATGTAGTGGCGATATCGTTCCGTACGACCACTGTCTGAATGAATCACCGCCACGAGCCCCATTTCCCGCAGGGAATCCAGCGTATCATAAATCTGTGATTCGCTGTAGTTTGAAACGGGATCCCGGTTGCTCTTCTGGTTACAGCCGGTCGTAACTGCTTTCAAAGTCAGCGGGTACTGATCTGGTGTGGTAAATGCTTTCTCCAGCAACACACCAATGACACGACGTTGCTGCCGGGTCAGTTCTGTGCTATGGAGCAGCTCTTTTTCTTCCTCAGTGGCGTCATTCATGGTCGATCTATTATTCCTGTTGCGCAGTAAAGTGATTCAGAGTTATCAATATCCGTTTGCCAGAATCTGTTTTATCGATTCCAGACAGCCTTGTGAAACTTTCCCCAGAAACTCAAAGTCAAGTGTATCAACCGTATCCGTTGGTTGATGGTAATGGGGATTCCGCAGAAAGCTGGTGTCGGTAATCATCAATGCCGGATAGCCGGCGTCCCAGAACGGGCTGTGATCGCTCAAGCGGGTGGCTTGCAGCATTTCGCCATTTTGAGGGACCTGCAGGACTTCTACCGGCAGCTCCGGAACGGACTGCATTCCGTTCTGGAATGCAGCGATCAGGCTGGTTGAATTCTGATTACCGACGACGGCGATGAAATCTCCAGTATCCGGATACAGGCCTTTCAGCTCATGCGGCAGCGTCTGACTGCCGGGAGTGTGATCGCAGTATCCCAGCATTTCCAGAGAGACCATGCCACGTAGATCCGCTTGTTGCTGCGAACGTAATCGCGCATGTTCGGCACCTCCCAGCATTCCGTTTTCTTCCAGATCGAAGGCGACCAGTTCCAGGCTCCATTGATTTTCCGGTTCGGAAATTCCGGGAAGCAATCTGGCCAGTTCGAGCAATGCGGCGACAGCACTCGTATTATCATCGGCTCCTGGTGTTTCAGGGCGGGTATCGAGGTGAGCACCGACACAGAACAAAGGTTTGTCGGATTTCGTGAGTTCGGGATGACGGGCGATCAGATTTTGCCCCGACAACTCGGTCAACAGCGAGTCCTGCGCTTGAAACGGATGTCGCTCGACCTGCCAGCCTGCTGCTTCCAGTTCCCGGATAACGTACTGACGGGCAGTTTCCAGTGCCTCGCTTTCCGCTGGACGGATTGTCGTGCACAGTTCATCACAGTGTTGCTTCAGCAGAAGGGTTTCAATATCCATATTGATGACTTTCGATTTCCCTGATGACCAGTGAGACTTAATACCGATCTGACTTACCGGTTGACTCTGATGGTCGAAATCATACTAAGTATTCTGGGACGTTTTGTTCTCAGCAGATTCTACTACGAACCGGAAGTCTTTGTCACTCCGCAGAGAATCGAAGTCTGGTTCATCCTGAATTAATTTTGTTAATCCGGGTTCCATCCGCAAGGAACGACCCAGCCAGGACAGTGCTTTATTTTTATCTCCCGCTAAGGTGAAATAACAGGAGAGATTATACAGCACGATGGGTTCGTCGGCATGATGTTGGTATGCTTCTTCCATGATTGAGATTGCAGCTGGCAGCTGGTCGGTTCGTTTAAAACACCAGGCCATACCCATTAATGTGGTCAGGTTTTCTGAATCTTTATCATATGCATGCTGATAGGCGTCTAAAGCTTCCTGGTAGTGGGTTGCCAGTTGCTGTGCCTGTCCCAGCAGTCGATAGTATTTTTCCGAGTCTCGATCTGCTGCAGAAATGCGGGACAGCTCCCTCAGAGCCTGGTCCGGCATCTCAAGAATCAGATAACCTTCCGCGGCAGTGAGGTACCGTTTGGGGCGAGAAGCGGGTAGAAACACCATAGGAAGTCCTGAAGATAAATGAAAAACCTCTGCCTGTATTTTACTGGATCAGGCAGAGGTTTTTCTATTGCATCTACAGCGATATTTTCCGGGTTCTAAAAAATCATCGTATGCTTACCTCGCATCAATGCTTTACGGCATTATGCACGGTTCCAGGGCATTTTTGCGAGA
>JAGQQP010000527.1 GCA_020426085.1 Planctomycetaceae bacterium
TCCAGCTCACGCTGTGCTTCCCGGACATCTTTCATTTCTTCACTGAGGTCTTCAGAGGATTCAGCATCCAGACGTGCTTCTTTGACGTCTTTCATTTCTTCCTGGATGTTTTCCGTACCGACGCGGCGGGCTTCCCGGACTTGCGCTGTACCTTCCTGTTCGGCCTGAGCAATCTGCTGCTGGCTTTCGGTCTTCGCTTCGTCTACGTTTTCGCGGGCCTGCTCAATGGATTCTGAATTCGTCTGGCAACCTACCAGAATCAGAGCAGCCAGTGCAGATGCAGAGCTTAGTTTCAAAAATGACATGATTGTCTCCTGTTAAATGTTGAACGATATTTGGCTGGGGCATTCCCTTGTGTACCCTGTTTGTATCTGGTGTTATCCCCTCTCACTCACTTTGTTAGATTTTTAGTGATGCAGATTCTATGCCAGTGTACGGCAACACTACAGAAACAGGCATTTTGTTACTGTCGAACAGAGAAAAGTGTCCTGCAGTCGAACGGTCAGCATCCAGTCAGGTCGATCAGCGAACAGAAAAATAAGGATTGCTGCCACAGCCAAAGCAATCTAAATATTAATTCGCGAAGACAATGATTGATTCGACTTTTGACATACAATACGATTGCTCAACCATGATCCTGAACCAAATCAGGCATTAACCAGACTACATATAATGTGATGACGAAATGAGCAAAATGCGGCAGCGTTTTTTCACCAGCCTGTTAATGTTACTCAGCTTATTGGTTCTGACCTCGCTGACTCATGCGGAAACGATCCTGATTCCTTTCGGAAAAGAGACCCGCTGGCGTTTTCAGGATGGCAGTCGCCCCGTTCCTCCGAACTGGTTTGAACCCCAATTTGATGATTCCCAGTGGCAGTCCGGCATCGCACCGCTCGGCTATGGTGATGCAGACATCAACACCACGCTCAGTTTTGGCAGTGATCCTCAGAAAAAAACCATCACGGCCTGTTTTCGACACTCCTTTCAGATCGAGGATACCAGCCAGTTCAAACAGCTGGTTTTGATGATCCGCAGCGACGATGGCTGCATTGTCTATCTGAACGGGAAAGAAGTGGTCCGACACAATCTCCCCCAGGGCCAGATCACTGCGGACACGCTCGCGCTGAAGCGATCCGATGGACTGGAAGAGCGGATTTACCAGTATTTTAAAATCGAAACGCCGCAACTGATTTCGGGCACAAACGTCATCGCGATTGAAGTCCACCAGGTTGATGCCCGCAGCAGTGACCTCTTCTTCGACCTGGCATTGCGTGGCTATCCAGACCGCGATTCCCTGCGTCCGAAAATGCAGGAGCAGGCGCGACAGGCGACCGTGGATTATCACTCAAAACATTTTGTCGGACCGAAAATCAGGATTCAGGACGGTTACGTAGACGGCGGTCGCGGGATGAAACTGGATGAAAAAGGACAGGCGTTTTCCCGGCGCGAACTGATTATTGTCGACCGGCAGCGCGATCCGGCACTCAAACAACACCTGGAGTTCGCCCGCTCCGAGGAACTGAAAGCGCTGGAGCCCTTGAAACGGGCAACCCGACTGGCGCAATATGTGGACCAGAGCATGTCACTCGACAAAGCCAACCGCTGGAGCACACCCGCGGTTGTCCTGTTATCCAGAGAATATGCGAACGAAGGGGTTTTACTCGGCGATGTGACACGCCTCTGCGGGGCAGGCGTCTGCCGACATCGGGCCCTGCTGTTCAAACTGCTGGCGGACGAGGCGGGACTGGACGTGGCCCTGGTGCGCGGCAATTATGGCGACGCCAGCCGTGCCGGCGGACATGCCTGGAACGAACTCTACCTGCCCGACGGCAGACGTTTCATTATTGACACGATGCAGCGACGCATCGAACCATTGGGCACAGATGGCAGCCAGACCAGCAGCCGCTACCTCACCATCGACAACAAACCCTGGTACCCGAAATCAAAACCTGCTGAAGCAGAACGGCCCCAGAACTCTGCAAATTAAAATCCCACAGTTCAATACAAGTTCTTCTTCAGCACATCCCGAGTATCGAATCAATGTCACTCAGTTCCTGATTCCCAAAGCCCCCGTCAGAATCAAACAACAGGCAAAACAGAAGGAATCTGAATTACAGTTTGAGGCCGTCTGTTCTCGGGAGACACATTACTCCGTGTCGTTCAACACAAAACAGAAGCGACTTTGCTTACGCTGAAACGGGTTTTCCACAAGTGTGGGAGATTCCCCGACAAGATAACCACCCCAGTCAGCTGCGGCATTTCCCCAATGGGCCGTTCGTATCTTTCTGATTGCTGTATCCCGGGGGTCCCGTAAAACACTCTCTTTGATCTCCAGAACCGGGCTCCCGAGACTCATCCCATCGTCAGGATCAGAAAATCGAAACGAAAGCGTGTTGGCTCTTCGCAGCAACTCCGCTTTGATCGGAAACGTATAACTCTTGCGCGCCTGTTCCGCAATTACCCCGACCGAGTGATCATTAAATATGACTTCCACCTTACCACTTGGTGCCTGCTGATTTTTCGCGTTTGAACTACGTGGACCAACTGATAATTTCAGGACCGCATCTGCACGAATTGACGCTGGTTCTTTCCCGTTTGCTACTACGAATTGCCTGTTGCATATTTCGCTGGTGAGATTGCTTCTGACCTGAAAGTTCAGATATCCGTCCGGAACCGATAACGAATCGACTGAGACCGCATACTGTTTTCGATAAAATGGTTGACCTGTTTCCTGCATCGGTCTCCAATCAGTGCCATTCAACGTATATTCCAGGAATTCACCTGGCTGAGGCTGTACCAGATGTGCCTGCACTTCCGTCTTACCTTGCCAGTCCGCACCGATCCGGGGTGAATCGATGGCAATGCGCTGCCCCAGGCCTTTATAGAAACAGTCCAGTTTCTCGCCAACAACACGATAGATCAGGTAACCCTGCGGCGACAAATCTGGACAGAGCTCATTCGCTTTGGGATTCCACCAGCAGCCTGCCAGAGCGCCCCCGGTACGAAATGGGACAGGCAATGTTTTTTCTGTAACGATATGATCATCTCCCACCAGTTGGAAACGGATATCATGCTGTAACGCCATTTCCAGAAAACCGGGGCAGTATTCGGTCAGGTCATGCTCTGATGTCGTTACGACGTAAGTTCCCGGGGAGCGCTGCTTCATATCCTGATTCATCCACGCCGTATGCATTGGCTGTACCTGCAGCGTGGGGTAATCCAGTGTTTTGCCATTCACCTTCAGCTTTCGCTTCCCCAGGTGATAACTGTAATCGACAGAGACAAAATGGATCTTTCCATATTCGAATGAAAAGAAATGCGGGCCAAGGTATTCCCAGTAGAGTGGTTTGGCACAAAGATGATGCCCCCGCGGAAATTCATTGAGTCGATAAACAGAATCCGTGTGGTCACCGGCAACGTTGTAGTATGGCATCGTCAGATGATTCATGATGCCGGTATAATTTTGGAATCCATTGTGCCCGTTCGCGGGTGTCCCCAGCAGCGCTTTGTGCAGGCTCAGCAGATCGCCACTGTTGACCACAAAACGTGGTTTCGGGTTCAATGAATTTGCTTCCCGTACGAA
>JAGQQP010000528.1 GCA_020426085.1 Planctomycetaceae bacterium
GGGTAGAATCTTCAGCCTGAACCAGTATGCCTGGGTTTTCTATGCACTCGATCAAACGGGGCAACTGACACCTGCAGACCGTGATTACCTCGAACAGCGGCTGTTAGCAACCCTGGACTCCTGTGTCGGAGAGAATGCAAATGTCCTGGAGACGGCGCTTCGCGTGACACAGTTACTGGAAGTGATTGATCGCCCTATCGATCGAGACAAATACCGTCAACAGGTTCATGACTGGCTCCTTCAGTTTCACAGCGATCAGACCCACTTCTATCAGATCGCCGGCGGCTTTGAACAGTATCAAGACAGCTCTGCCTCTTTGGAGACCACTTCACACGCCGTGGAACTGATGCAGATTTTTGGCGTTCCCGAGAATCTTGACCTGAACGAGGTCAGGTCATTCCTGCGTCCTTTATATTTCCGACCTTCCGATGACAAATGGACCGCCGCGGTAACTTTGAGACGATTAAACAGTCTGCCGGGAGTCATGCAGCCCACATGGCTGGAATGGATGTACTACGAACGCAGCCTGCTCACTGCGATCCTGCTGGTCGCACTCTGTCTCTACGCCACTTGGTCGTCTCCCCCGCCCCAGAAAAGTTAACACTGGTATCAGGGCAGTATCTGAGTTAGGATGAATCTGCGGATTCCATCTTCATTTCAGGATCGCCTCAATGCTCGAACAAAGCGCACGGTTCACTTTCATTCTGCTGATTGCCTGGATCTTTTCCAATAATTCTGTAACGCTTGCGCAGACTGCGTCTGCAGTCGGAACGCTGCTCACTCAACCGCGCCAGTTTGGAGATCAACTCCGGGGAGAAGAAGCGTTGATCGTGGTTCCTGAAAATCGAACCGTTGCCGGCAGCCGCAATATCACCGTGCATTATTTTCGGTTCCCTGCCCGTAAACCTTCCGGGAAGCCACCTGTATTTTTCCTGCCAGGTGGTCCGGGTGAAGCGATCACGGCGGCACAGATCTCTGAAGGACTACAGCAGAAACGTTATACAAAATATGCGGAGATGCGCGCCTTCAATGCGAATCGTGATATCGTGATTGTGAACCAGCGCGGCAACAGCCATGTTCCGGGAATTCAGAACCTGCCCAGGATGTGGTTTGTTCAACCTGGAAAACGATTAGAGCCCCTGTCATTCGACCAGAGGGGACAGCGAATGTCAGAAGGCTTTCAAGAATCGCTTCGCATCTGCCAGAATCTGCAGTTCGACCTGAAAGGTTATGATATTCTGCATCTTGTCGATGATATTGAAGCGATTCGCCAGGCTCACGGTTATGAACAGATTGCATTTCGAGGTAGCAGCTTCGGCTCTCAATGGGCTCTGGCCTATTTACAGCAGTATCCGCAGCGTGTTGAGCGAATGCTGCTATCAGGTGTGGAACCGCTTGATTTTACTTATGACAGTGCCGACGGAATCTGGCATGTCTTTCAGAGAGTCGAAGCGCAAGTCCGGGCATCTGGAAACATTCCATTACCTGAAGCAGGGTTGCTGGGAGCGGTGAAAGCCGTGATCACACGCCTTGAGAAACAGCCGCTCCGGGTGCGCGGACAGCATCCCCGGAGTCGAAAGACGACGGAAATCGCCATTGGAGCCGATGACGTTCGCTATTATCTGCGACAGCCAGTCCTCAATTCTCGAGTCCATTCCCGGCGCATGCTTGAATTGTGGCCTAAACTGGTGCTGGAACTCTATCGGGAAGATTATCAGTATCTGGCAGCGAAAATCATCGATGATCGCCCTGAACTGGAAGACTATAACCTGCTGCTGACACTGATTGACAACAGCCTGGGAATTAGCGATAAGCGCCTGAAAAAACTGGAGAATGAAGAAGCCCGCCGCTGGCTGGGGAACATCAATCTGCTTTATACAGCGACGCAGGCCGTCACTCCTACGCCGACAGTCAGCGATGCGTTTCGTCAATTCAAAACTTTCGAGACTCCTGTACTCTTCATTCACGGCACACTGGATCTCGCAACACCGATTGAAAATGCGCAGGAAATCCTGACCTGGTTTCCCAACGGACACCTGATCACGGTCGAGGGAGGAACCCATGCGGCCAACCAGCATGCTGCGAGTGTCGATCCTCGATTCCTGAATTACCTGACAGATTTTTTCAACGAAGCAAATCCGAAAGACGCCTTTCCACGTATCCCCGCCCGAATCACTTTGCCGCCACTCCAGTTTCAAGCAACCGGCGAACCATCCCTGTTTTCCCAGTTAATTGACTGAGTGTCCGCAGAATATTTTCTCGCTACGGAACACTCCGGGAGATCTCAGCAACGATCAGGGAAGTTTGGGCTTAATCGGTTTCTTGCCGTCTTTCGTAACCGGGTAGAGTGCTGCATGCTGTTCCATACTTTCGATCAGCCCCTGCATCATTTTTTTGAGCTGTTTCGGTTCTGTTTCCGCCAGGTTATGTTGTTCAAAGGGATCTTTCGCGAGATTGTACAGCTGATAATGCGAGTCTTCGGAATCCTTCGAAGGAACGTAGTGATAGATGACTTTCCAGTCGCCATCACGGTAGACGGTAAAGTAGTTGCTGCGATGTGGTGAGTGGGGATAATGCATCAGAAACGTATCGCGATGAGATTCGTCTGACTTCCCGGTGAGCAGTTGATTGAGCGGCTGCCCATCGACGATGTAACCTTTTGGCGGTTTGACGTCGGCGACCTTCAGAATGGTCGGAAACAGATCATGCACGGCGGCGATCTGTGTCTGCAGCGCATCCTGGGGGATCGGCAGCAGTTTCTGGTTGGGGTTTGAGGGGTCCGGTTTCGCCCATGCAGCGATGAAAGGAACACGCATCCCCCCTTCATAGTGTGCCCCTTTCTTACCCCGCAATGGAGCAGCACAGGCAACCGCATGCTGATGACCAAGCGGTGCATCGGAGCCGTTATCACCCAGGAAGAAAATCAGGGTGTTTTCTGCCACTCCCAGTTCATTGAGCTGATTCATGATATCGCCCAGCGACTTATCCATGCCTTCAATCAGCGTGGCAAACGCTTGAGCCGGCTCCGGCTTGCCCGAATCTTTATAGTGGGCGGCAAACCGCGGATCGGACTCAAAGGGCGCGTGGACTGCATAGTGCGCCATGTACAGGAAGAAAGGCTGGCCTGCTTTGACCGTTTTCGCCAGGGTGGCATTAGCTTCAATCGTCAGCGCTTCGGTCAGAAAGATGTCGGTGTCGTGATATTTTTCCAGATGCGGTACCGCATGATGCGCCCGCCGGGTTCCCAGACCGAATTTTTTCATACCGTAATAGCTGCCCGGTGCACCAAAGGAAGAACCTGCAATGTTGACGTCAAAGCCAAGATTGAGTGGTTCCGCGCCAGGAAAACCATCGGCTCCAAAATGCCCTTTGCCCACATGAATCGTACGGTAACCCGCTTTTTCCAGTAGTCGCGGTAAAGTTACATCGTCTTTCTTCAGTCCTGCCCAGTTCCAGTCAGGAGGGCCCTGTGGTCCGGCATTATTTTTCTGAGGATTGATCCAGTTAGTCGCATGATGCCGGGCGGCATTCTGACCGGATACGATCGAAATACGCGTCGGCGAACAGACACTCATGGCGT
>JAGQQP010000529.1 GCA_020426085.1 Planctomycetaceae bacterium
GACTGGGTTTTCTGATTGGCTGTCTGCAACTTTTGCTGGTACTGTTCCTGAAATTGTGCCGCAGTCAGATTCTCTGCGTGGAAGAGCACACGTGAACTCCAGTCACGTGTGCCTGAGCACGCTCCCTGTTTTGATAGGCAGCAGGTAGTTTTGCTGTGACAGAAAGCCTTTGCCGGTCACGGGACCTACATGGAGATGCCAGAGTTCTCTTCCATCTTCGATGTGCCGACCACGACAATAGTCCGATCCGACAACCAGCACCGTTTCGTCGACCACTGCGGCGATGTATTCTGCATCTTCGCGATGAACTTCTTCCCAGAGCGGGAGTCCGGTATTTATATCGACACAATGAATATAGGGGGAACCTGTGGGAAGATAAAATACCCGATGCTGATCAATCAGGGGAGCACTCGACAGGCCGGGATGGCCAAAGGCGACCGGTCGATAATACCGTTTCTGTGAAATCCGGCGGTACTGGTCTCCATCACCATAATAATAGTTCCAGAGAAGATCCCCATTCGTTGCATCAATGGCGACCAGAGTATCCATCTGGGTCGTGCAGATCAGAACCCCCTGACTGCTGGTCATTGGGCAATGCATATAAGAGCGTGTCCGATCTGTGAAAATCGGCTGATTCACAAAGGCAATCCCCTGTTTCCAGTGAATGGCACCGTTTTGCGGGTTGATACACAGCACGGAGAGTTGACTGTGATGTTCGGCAATGGCGTAAATATAATTTCCAACGGGTAATGGTGCGCCCAGGAAGTAGTAGCCTTCAATGCTCCAGGCTGGTTTGGTCTGCGTGGCTGCTGTTTTGTTAGCTGCAGATGAAGCGGAATGTGACGCATTCTGGCTGGCTACAGTCGGTTTCCCGTTTAAAGGGAGCGCCACCAGCCGGTTCCCCTTCTGGGAGACCAGAGAAAAATGAGACGTCGATCGGCGCAGTCCCATGTTGATCTGCGCCGGAGGCAGCGTATCGGGCAGGTAATCAATCGCAAAGACAAATCGACCATTGCTGCTGAGAGAGCCGTAGATCGAATTGTAATTATAAAACTTTTCCAGTGGCAGGTTCTGGGAATAGGTTGAGTGTGACGGAGTGTGTTCTTCCAGTTGATCGATCAACTGGCTGAGACTGCCTGCGCTTTGAAACAGCCAGGATGTCTCCCCGGAATTCAGATCGACCGCGCGGATTCCTTTGAAATCGCGATAAATAACCAGGTCACCTGCAGCGATCGGCTGATTTACAACGGCGGTCGAGAGGTTTTCGCGAAACTGTTTGGTCTCCCAGTTTCGTAAGGTTTCCAGGGGACGGTCCTTATTGGTTAATCCCACAGGATGGCTCCAGACCGGGTTCAGATAAGGCAGACTGGCGTCGACGGACTGATTACGTTTTGCATTCCCCTGCGAGACAAGCCAGTCGGTTTTCTTTGGCGAGGAAGTACCAGCGAGTGAAGTGTCCAGAATCTGCAGTGCCTGTTCCAGCGGTAGTGTCCTGCCGGAAACGATAACGTTTGTTGCCGCGTATGCTTCCAGAATCCGATTGGCTTTTTCGTGCTGTTGTGACTGCTGATAGGTCAGCGCGGCTTTCAGTAAGTGTACCGGTTCCAGACGCGACTGTTGCAGACGGCTTTCAAGCAGCAGGTCCCAGTAACGCGCAGCGAAATCGAAGTTCCCCAGTTCCATATAATGGGTGGCTAGATAATTCAGTGCTTCAAAACCGGCGCGTAACGGGAAAAATCGTAATGCCAGCAGTTCATACAGTCGCAGGTCATTCGTCTGCCGCGCCTGTTGCAACAACTGGTTCGCCTGAGGTCCGGAGATACGTTCGTAGTCCGCCAGTGAGCGAGGTGAAAACTGGGAATACAGCTGTCGGGTTCGTTCGCGGAAATTTACAGGGTGTGGCTGATCATCGGACCAGAAGAAGTAATCTTCCTGATGATCCAGAAGTTTTTCGAGCTGGAGTGCTCCTTCAGTGAACTCGCGATCCTGGAATTTCTGTTCGGCCCGATCGAACTGAGTCTGCAGATTCCGGTTTCTGTAAATTCGATGGATTAAGGCTTCGCGTTCCTCTGAGATTGACTGCTCGGGCTCGCTCTGGTCCGGGACTTCTTTCTGCTCGGGGGGCGGGTCGAGAAATGCCAGTAATGGCTGACTGTTCTGTTTTTCACCTGAGAGTAGATAGAAACAGGGGTAAAACAGAACCGCACTCAGACAGAGCAAGATTCTGGTTGAGGCATTCTTCGGGAATTTCATCCCCGAGAATGGAGGAAATAATCGATTCATCCTGCGGATTCTCCTCAGATCAGAAACAGCTGCCTGCCATCAAGCGCGTCACCGAACACAGGCAGTAACATTATAACACAATCAGTGAGGAAACAGACAGACTAGTTTGAAAAGGAGGCCTTCCGCTTTAAAATAGAGAATGACCGCATGACAAGTGCAGGAAATAAGTTAGTGTTGTTTATTGTTGAATTGACATAAGTCATGTCAATCATCGACAATAGGAGAATCAGTTCCTGGACAGATTACGGAATGTATTGATTCCATCACTGAAGACTGTACAGTCGGGAGAGACAGAACCGCATGCCTTGCTTCAATCACTGCAGACTCAGATTCTTCTCAAAAGCTGTTTGCGGAATGCTCCTGTGGGCTGGTCTGACAGGAACCACGCCGGGTATCGCAGAAACGAATAAAATCCCGGGCAAACAGGCGGCAAAAACCCCCGTTGATTTCACCCAGGAAGTCCAACCTCTGCTGGCGAAACACTGTTACTCCTGCCATGGTCCCGATGTTCAGGAAGGTGGTTTACGCCTGGATCAGAGCGAGCTGGCATTCAAAAAACTGGAATCGGAGGCGACAGCTGTCGTACCGAATCATCCAGAACAGAGTGAGCTGATCGCGCGAATCACATCAAAAGACGACAGTCTGCAGATGCCTCCCGAAGGGGAACGTCTCAAACCGGAACAGATAGACATTCTCAAGAACTGGATCCAGCAGGGAGCAGAATGGAAAAAACACTGGGCCTTTCAACCACCAGAACGAAAAAATCCCCCTGAGCCCAACCAGAGTCAGTGGGTTAAAAATCCGATTGATGCCTTTATTCTGGCCGGACTGGAAGCCAAAGGACTGAGCCCTGCTCCTGCTGCTGATCGCGTGGCATTAATCCGCCGCGTCTATTTTGATCTGACAGGTCTGCCCCCAACTCCAGAGGAAGTCGATCAGTTTGTCAATGATTCTTCTCCTGATGCGTACGAGAAACTGGTCGATCGCCTGTTGGCTTCCCCCCGCTATGGAGAACGCTGGGCGCGTCACTGGCTGGATCTGGTTCGTTATGCAGATACGAACAGTTTCGAACGGGATGGGGACAAGCCCAATGCCTGGCGATTTCGCGATTACGTTATTCGTTCCTTCAATGAAGACAAACCGTACAGTCAGTTTATCAAAGAACAGCTGGCCGGGGATGAACTCGATCAGGTCACGAATGACACAATCATTGCAACCGGTTATTACCGTCTGGGTCTGTGGGATGACGAGCCCGCTGATCCCCTGCTGAGTTATTACAACGAACTGGATGACATC
>JAGQQP010000052.1 GCA_020426085.1 Planctomycetaceae bacterium
CCGCAGCGGGTCGCCCAGGAAGTGCCCTTTCAGATAGTTGGCGACTTCGGACTGCAGATGTTCGCCTGACTGTGTCCATTCATCGAGGAAGCTGTGCAGGTCTTCGATGCGGACAAACAGATGGGTGGCGGTCCGCAGTTCGGGCGTGGTATTCGAGAGCGTACTGATCGGGTCGGTCAGGTCGGCCGGTGTGTAAGTGCTGCCGCATTTATCACAGTTGTCGCCGTATTGATCGGTGGCTTGGCATTTGGGACAGGTCCCTTTGACAAAGCGATCCGCCAGAAACGTATTTTCCTGTACGTCGAAGAGCTGAGTGACTTCTTTCTCAACGACCAGTCCCGCAGTGCGTAATGCGCTCCAGATTTCATGGCACAGTTTGCGATTCTGTTCGCTGTTCGTGCTGCCGTAATTGTCGAATTCAATATTGAACCCTGAGAAGTCGGCAATATGTTTCTGCTGGACGTCGGCAATCAGCGCTTCTTCCGAACGGCCTTCCTGGCGGGCGCGGATCATAATCGCTGTTCCATGCGTATCATCAGCACAGAAGAAGCGGCAGGCATGGCCGCGCAGTTTCTGGAACCGCACCCAGATATCAGTCTGGATGTATTCCACAAGATGGCCGAGATGAATGTCACCGTTGGCATAAGGCAGAGCCGCGGTGACCAGGATGCGACGTTGGGTCATAGTAATTCCGTAAAAGGTGAATTCTGGTCAGGGAGTGAAACAAACTAATATATTCAGACACGGAAATCACGGCGGGGTTCTCTCGAATCGCTGGCCTGTGAATGCACGCGGATACAAATCTCGTGACCGTTTGAGTTTTCGTTATTCAATGGGCGTTGATTGTACGCCCCACGGCCTGATCCCGCAATCGAGCCGAAAAACAGCGAAAATCAGCCGTTTAGAGGGCCTCGCGGGTCATCATCAGCGGTCCGTTCGAAGAACACAGGGCTTTCACCAGGTCGAGCTGACTGACGATGCCCAGCTGCTTGTCATTTTCGTAGATCGCCCCATACGCCGAGGCGGAATTTCTCAGAATATAGAGCGATTCCAGCATACTAAAATCAGACTGCAGTCGCGGCATGTTATATACCGCAGGAATAATCGGGGCCGGCGAGGTGATCAGATCGACCAGTTTCAGATAGGAAGTCCATTCAGTGGAGTTGCCGCGGGAGCGAATGGGAATGAACGAGAGCTGATTCCGTTGCGCTAACTGAATGATGTCAGCGGCATCTGTCGTGCGCGTGACACCGGTAATCTGATTCTGAGGGATCATCAGTTTTTTGACGGACTGAGCCGCCGTATTGAACATGCCTCGTACCAGCTGCTTTTGTGAGTTACTCAACAGGCCTTCCAGGTGCCCTTCTTCCAGCACTTTCACCAGGCGTTGTCGTCCCAGAACCAGCTGGGCCGGCTTATTGCGATCGGGGGAAAAACGTTCCAGGTAACGTGTGATTGCAACCAGGGGCGTACTGATAATCCAGAATGCGTGATAAAAGAAATCGAACCAGCGACAATAGCGTTTCAGCAGCATTGAAGGGGACCGGTAATACAGATTTTTAGGCACCAGTTCGCCAAAGATGAAGATGATCGGCGTGAACAGGATTGTCGTGACGATTTCAGCCGAACCTCCCGACTGCTGAAAGACTTCGGCGATGCCGATCGAAATGGCGATTGTTGTCAGATCATTGGCCAGGTTATTTCCAATCAACGTGGTCGCGACAAAATAACTGGGGTTCTGCGCAAACCATAAGAGACGCTTGGCGATGGGATCTCCCTCATTCGCGTCGATGTTCAGCCTGAGAAAGCTGACGCGATAGAAGCCGGTTTCTGATCCACTGAACAGGGCCGACAGCCGCATGCCAATGGCAAACAAAGCCACTGCACCAAGAAGAGGAAGCCAGTTCAACGTAAAATACAACCTTCAGCAGGAATGGAATCAGGAACGCTTTTCTGACGGATGCACGATCCGACTGCCGTGAATTCTCGTGAAACGACAGGCAACTTGCAAGAGGTGCCTGCTGAACCGTCCCGAAAATCAGTTACTATTTTCCCGCTCACAGAATCCAGTGACTACCATTTTCGCGAATGATGACCTATGTTTTAGTAACAACGCGGTTGCCCAGACTTCTCATTTTGACATGAGTTCCGCCAGATCGCCTGCCGCTCCGCTTCTGGTTTGATTTCAAAGTCAGGCAGCAGTGAAGAATCTGCCCTAAGTCGCTGCGATATAAAGAATTAACCTGACTCTGTTTAAATAAGTGGATATTTATGAAAGTTCAGCAGTTTCTGGAGCATCACGGAATCAAAGAGAATCCGTTCGGGCAGGAAGACGCACAAAGCGATCACGTATTCAAGGAATTCTGTCTCAACGGAACGCATCATCCGGTCTGGGACAAAATATTTTCCAATCCGACTAACCCGTCCACATCGGTGGTGTTCGGCGAAAAAGGAGCCGGTAAAACTGCCATCCGGATGCAGATGATTGAGCAACTGCAGATGCATAATGCTAACCATCCCGAGAATCGGGTGCTGGTGATTGAGTACGATGACTTCAATCCCTTTCTGGACTGTTTCCGCGAACGCTATTCCGGACGCAATCGCCGCCCGGAACGTCTGCTCTCACACTGGCGGTTATGGGACCACATGGATGCCATTCTGTCGATCGGCGTGACACAGCTGATTGGCCAGATGATCGAGCCGAACGAATCGGCAGATAACAACACCAAATCCGTCTCCAAAGCGCAGGTGGCGAATCTGTCGCATCTGGAAAAACGGGACCTGCTGCTGCTGGCGGCGTTCTATGACAACAGCCTCGACATGCCGGCCGTACAACGCTGGAATCGCCTGCGGAAAAAATTGAAGTTCGCTTACTGGAAAACCGAATGGGAGCGGGCTCTGGGTTTCCTGGTAACGATCGTCACAGTGGGCCTGGTCTTCTATCTGGGCAACTGGAAAGATTTCAGCAAGTGGTGGATCTGGCTGATCATGTTTATCGGCTGGGCACCCTGGTTATGGCGACAGACAACACTGCTCTGGAAAGCCTGGCGCGTGACCCGCGAAGTGCGCGTCTTCGATCATCTGCCGAACGCGCTGCGAAAAATTCTTTCGCGTATCGAGCGACGGGAACTCGCCGGCCAGCCGATCCCTTATCGGGATCGCAGTGATGACCGGTACGAACTGCTCACCAAATTTCAAACCATCCTCAAAAAGATGGGCTTCACGAATATTGTGATTCTGGTAGACCGGGTCGATGAACCACATCTGGTCAATGGGTCGGCGGAACGTATGCGGGACCTGCTCTGGCCGATGTTCGATAACAAACTGCTCAAACATCCGGGCGTCGCGTTCAAACTGCTGCTCCCCTCCGATGTAGTGTATTATCTGCAGCGTGAAGAAAAGGAATTTTACGAACGTTCACGGCTGGATAAGCAGAACCTGGTGACCTCGCTGGACTGGACCGGCGAATCCCTGTACGACGTCGCCTGTGATCGCGTCCGGGCCTGCGCGACGGAACCTGGTTCCAATATCTCCATAAAAGATCTGTTCGATGATTCGATCTCGGAACAGGAACTGATTGGACAGTTTGCCCAGCTGCGGGTGCCTCGACATTTATTCAAATTTCTGTATCGACTGATTGTCGATCACTGCAATCGCTATACAGTGGATAATCCCAGCTGGAAAATCAATCGGGAAACGCTGCAGAAGGTACTCAGCCTGTTCCAGCGGGACCTGGAAGCCTTTGACCGAGGCATGGGAACAGGTTGAAAATGGTCTGCGCATCCGGTAGCTTTAATGGATAACCAACCCGCTCCAACAGCCCACCGGAATATTTCAATGCAAACCAATCTCAATCGACGCGAAATGCTGGCCGCTGCCGGTCTCCTGGCTGCAGGATTCGCTACATCTCCCACTGCCGCGGCAGGTACGCAGCGCACACGTACGGCTGCAGAACCTTTCGGCTACTGTTTCAACACCAGCACCATTCGGGGGCAGAAGCTGGGAATCGTCGAACAGGTCAACCTGACTTCGCAGGCCGGCTACGATTCGATTGAACCCTGGCTGCGCGACATCGATGAATATGTGAAAGCCGGCGGCTCACTGTCAGACCTCAAGAAACGCATCGACGATGCCGGCCTGACGGTGGAAAGCGCGATCGGCTTTGCCCAGTGGATTGTCGATGATGAAGCGACGCGAAAAGAGGGAATGGAAGTCGCGAAACGGGACATGGATACGCTCCGCCAGATCGGCGGCATTCGCATTGCGGCTCCACCGACCGGCGCGACTAAGCAGACCGATCTGAATCTGTTCGAAGCCGCAAAACGGTATCGCGCGTTACTGGAACTGGGGGACCAGATGGATGTGATTCCGCAGGTCGAAGTCTGGGGCTTCTCCAGTTCACTGTCGCGACTGGGCGAATCGATGTTCGTCGCCATCGAGAGCGGGCATCCCAAAGCGTGTCTGCTGCCTGATGTCTATCACATCTATAAAGGGGGCTCCGACTTTGCCGGCCTCGGTCTGCTCAGTGGTTCTGCAATCCAGGTCTTTCACGTGAATGACTACCCCGCCGATCCGCCGCGTGAGACGATCAACGATTCTCATCGCGTCTATCCCGGTGATGGGGTGGCACCGTTGACCGATATCTTCCGGATGATTCATCAGGCAGGCTTCCGCGGAACGCTCTCGCTGGAACTGTTCAACCGCGACTACTGGCAGCAGGATCCACTGGAAGTCGCGAAGACCGGACTGCAGAAAACAAAAGCAGCCGTCCTGGCGGCGAAACTCGATCAACCGGTGAAAGCTGACTGATTCGTGAAACGGATAGCGCTCCTGTTTGAGTTCGGCTCGTTGAATGGAGGCGAACATTCGATGCTGGCGGTGCTCGCGCGCCTGCAGGGAAAGGCGTTCGCGTTTACCGCCTTCTGTCCTCCCGACAGCTTGTTGCAGTCTGCGCTTGAGAAACTTGGCATCAAATGTCATCCCGTGTTGTTTCACGATGCTGCCAGGCAGCGTCTGTCGCGGGAAGCGATCGCGGAACAGCTCATTCCCGTGATCGAGTCAGGTCACTTTGATCTGCTGCACGCCAACAGTCTGTCGATGTCGCGGCTGACCGGAGCGCTCGCCGCTCAGATGCCTGTGCCCTGCTCAGGACATCTGCGGGATATCATTAAACTCAGTCGCGCCGCGATTCACGATTTGAACCAGAATCAAATGCTGGCGGCGGTCTCAGCGGCGACCCGCGATTTTCACGTCAGTCGCGGACTGGATCCCGCCCGGGTCACCGTCTGTTATAACGGCGTCGATGTGGAACGCTTTCAGCCGCGACCGGCGACCGGCGCACTGAAACAGGAACTGGGCCTTAGCGCAGACGTACAACTCTGTCTGACCATCGGACAGATCGGGCTGCGCAAAGGGCAGGATGTTCTCGCGGAAGCGGCCCGACTGCTGGCAGAGCAGGGGGATCAGCGGACGCATTTTCTGCTGGTGGGAGAGCGTCATTCGCAGAAACAGGAGAGCATCGACTTTGACCAGGCACTCGATGCCGCGTTTGAACAACCTGGTTTACAAGGTCGTCTGCATCGGCTTGGATATCGGGAGGATATCCAGTTCCTCATGAACGAAGCCGACCTGCTCGTGCATCCCGCGAATCAGGAACCGCTGGGACGGGTGTTGCTGGAAGCAATTGCCAGTGGCCTGCCGATTGTGGCGACCAATGCCGGCGGGACGGAAGAGATCGTGAGACATAAAGAGTCTGCTCTGCTGGTTCCCCCCGGGAATGCTGGTTTGCTGGCAGAAGAGATGCAGCGGGTGTTGAATGATTCCGGTCTCAGTCAGACTCTGGCGCAGGCAGCACTGCAGAGATCAGCAGAGCAATTCACCAGCGAACAGGCGGCAGAGCGGCTGACCGCGTTCTGGCAAAGCTTGACTGGTTGAGTCTGAGAACTCAGATTCAGGGGCGGTCGTTCGGGTGAAACTCGTCCCAGCGTTTCCAGGCGTAATCCCATTCCATCCACAGCCGCAGCACCGACCAGAGAATTCGCATTTTGCTGAGTTGTTCGGGGGGGAGTTTCCCCTGGGATTCGACGGCGTTCTGAGTGGCTGATGCCAGTCCCCAGTGGCTGGCCAGTTCCCGACAGAGATTGTCGGCGGTGAGATCGATTTCCGCTTCTTCAGAGACAAAGCCGGCGGCATCCGCCATCACGAACAATTCAAACAGTCGACTGCGATAAGGGTCCAGTTCCAGCGGTTTGGTTTCTGCTTCTGCTTCACTGACTAACCTGGCCACGCGCTGAATAATATCGTTGGCTAAATCGCGGGAGGCAGAAGAAACATTGTTGACAGAATCGCGAGACATGGTGCTGAAGTTCACTCTCAAATACACAGAATCAGTGGAGGAAAAACAAAAACACACTCCGATCAGTCAGATCAGAGTGTGTTTAGAGAATATCGAATTGATCGTCGTTCAGCAACCACCGCTTCAGAATGATTCAAATCCGAATCATTACGGAAGGATAAAGATCAGGCCGGTTGCTGTAAGTCCTTCCGTAAGTGCTGCTTTAGTATTCCAGGGAACACCATTGATGCGTTTCGGAATGTTGGGCTCACCCGGACGATAGAATCCCAGCGGATATACTTTTTTCTTCACAGGGTCGATGCTCATCTGGTAAGGCAACGCAATCAACTGACCGGTGAACCGACCGATGGAGACAAAGGGCTGCACCAGATCGCGGCGTGAGTAACCGTAGCGTTCCAGGTTGGGATCTTCAAAGTAGAGTGGGTTGTAGTTCAGATCAGAGGCTTCCCAGGTATAAATGCTTTCGGTGAAGTTACGACCCGAGTAAGGTTCGTGGCTCAATTGGAATTCGCGGGGGCAGGCCAGAATTTGTCCCCCTTCTTCATCGGAAGTTTTACAGGGCTTGCCATCCGGTCGCGGACACAGGTTGCGACAGGGTTCGTTTTTGGCGATTTCCGGATCCGGTTCGTAGTTGAAGAACGGACTGATGCCGGCAATCTTCTTTAGCATGTGTGGCGTTTCGTCTTCCAGAAAACCGGGAGCATTGGGATCAAGGCCAGGTACGGGATCGGCAGACTCATACGTATTTTGTGTATTGATATAAGCGGTACCCGCGGTTTGAGTATCCGGGAAAACCGGTACAATCTGCTGTGGCTGACTGACGGGTGCCGGACCTTTGAATTCCAGGTTTTTTGCCGTCGTTGCGGGGGCAGCAGGATTCTGTTCCAGTCCGATTGTTTTATAAGGCTCTGCTGCAGGGGCTACTGGCGTGCTGAAGCCGCTGGTGGCTGCCGGAACGTTGTTGAGTGCTCCGGTGGCCGCTGGTGTTTCCGGCATGTCATCGGGAATCTGGCGGAATTCGGGAACGAATTCCAGCTCATCACTGTTTCGGCTGGTCTTGCGCTGTTCGCGGCGGTCTTTGCGTTCCTGTTTTTTCTGCTCACGTTTACTCTCTTTCGAGAGCGATTCCCAGCGTTGTTCGGGAGAGCGGCTTTTGAGTTCTTCCCAGGTTTGTGCGGACTTGTTGGTCTGGGACAGGAACGGATCGGTAGATGTTGCAGACTCACCAGCGAATGAGTAAGGACATGATCCCAGCGCGATCGCTGCGGTCAATACCCACCGCAGGCGGCGACTATTCCAGAGGCGAATGTTCGGCTGTGTAATTTGGTGCTTCTTGAGTAACTGCAATATCATGCGGATGGTTCTCCCTGACCGTTGCTGCTGAAACCTGAATAAATCGAGCTTCGGTACGCATTTCCGCGACAGACTGGACACCTAGATAACCCATGCCGGCCCGTAGTCCCCCTACAAGCTGATAGAGCAGATTCTGCAGTGGGCCTTTATAAGGCACACGACCCTCTACTCCTTCCGGAACGAGTTTTTTCGCAGTGTCCTTTCCATCTTGTGTAACTGAACTTTGTCGGTAGCGTTCGCTACTACCTTTAACCATCGCTCCCATGGATCCCATACCGCGGTAACGCTTGAAACTGCGTCCCTGGTAGAGAATCAACTCGCCTGGACTCTCATCCAGACCTGCGAGCAAACCTCCCAACATCACCGTATGAGCACCTGCTGCCAGTGCCTTGGCAATGTCACCACTGTAACGAATGCCTCCGTCTGCGATGACCGGAATGCCCGACCCTTCCAATGCTTTGGCAGCATTCGAAATGGCCGTTAACTGCGGCACACCCACACCGGAGATAATTCGTGTCGTACAGATTGAACCAGGACCGATGCCGACCTTGACGGCGTCTGCACCAGCATCTGCCAGGTCACGGGCACCCTGTTCTGTTGCCACATTACCGGCAACCACATCGATGTCCCATCGTTTTTTGATTTCTCTCACGGTCTGTATCACATTGCTCGAATGGCCATGTGCACTGTCAACGACCAGGAGGTCCACCCCTTTTTCAATCAGTAAAGCGGCTCGTTCATAATCGTGTACACCAACGGCAGCACCTACTCGCAGCCGACCTCGTGAATCTTTCGAGGCCAGAGGGAACTGCATCGTCTTGTCGATGTCCTTAATTGTAATAAGCCCCTTCAGTTGATAATTTTCGTCAACCAGCAGAAGTTTCTCGACCTTATTTTCCAATAATATCCGTTGAGCCGCTTCAAGCGTTGTATCTTCTTTAGCCGTTACAAGCTTATCTTTCGTCATAACCTCTGAAATACACGTATCCGGCGAATCCAGAAATCTCAGGTCCCGGCTCGTTAAAATCCCCGCAAGTTTCCCATTTTTTGTCACGGGCACGCCACCAATATTGCGGCGTTTCATGATTTCGGCTGCTTCGGAGACGGTTGCTTCAGGAGGCAGAGTCACGGGATCGACAATGACCCCATGTTCACTACGTTTCACCACGTCGACGAGCATCGCCTGCTGATCGGCGGGCATATTCTTGTGAATAATGCCAATGCCCCCCTCCTGGGCCATCCCGATTGCCATATCACTTTCGGTGACCGTATCCATGGGACTGCTGATGATCGGAACATTCAGGGGAATATTTCTGGTGAGCTGGCTGGCAACACTGACTTCCGATGGCATTACTTCGCTAAATGCAGGTTGTAGTAAGACGTCATCAAACGTAATTCCCTGACAGATAATGCGATCTTCCATTGTTCCTCTCCTTAACGCGACACTTGAATGTTTTTGCTGTTTATGTGTGATTTATTTTATACTGATTTTGGTTGAACGTATTTTAGACACCCTGATGGAAGGGGGCAATTTTTTTACCGGTTTGCCTGCTCTGCGATCTGTTCCTGAAACGTGTTTGACAGTTCAATCAGTTCGGGAACGGTCAGTTCTTCGGCCCTGGCTTTTTCTTTATCAATCTCATGACTCAGCAGGATGGCGTCAACGGCTGGTTTCGACAGTTGTTTGCTGTACATCCCCACCAGCGTACTTCGCATCAGCTTTCGACGATGCTGAAACACTCTGCGGAGAAAGTCCTGAAAGAAAACCCGGTCGACGATCTTCTGTTTGAGTGGCGGGTTGGGTGTGAGCTGTACGATCGCGGAATCGACTTTGGGTCGCGGCCAGAAGACCGTCGGCCCTACTTTCTTGAGCAGCTTCACGAAACATTGTGACTGCAGCCAGACCGACAGGGCACCGTAGTTCGATGTCGCCGGCTTACAGGCCATTTTCAAACCGAGTTCGTACTGTATCGTCACAACCATGCGATTCCAGGGCAGATCCGAAGCGACGATGTTCGAGATGATCGGCGTTGCCACGTTGTAAGGCAGATTCGCAACCAGTTTGAGCTGGCTGCCCGGATGCGCTTCCAGTTGTGCGGCGATTTCATCGAGCACGGTCGGCGACATGCGGTTTTTATTTTTTAAAGCATCACAGTTCAACAGCGTGATGTTGTCGTATTTCTGAGTCGCTTCCTTAGCCAGCGTATGCATGTTGCGATCATATTCGACCGTGATCACATGCCCCGCCTTTTGGGCCATGAAGGTGGTCATGCCTCCTGTGCCGGTGCCGACTTCGAGCACGATATCGTTTGGCTGGATGTGACCGTTTTCAACGACGTATTCGATGATATTCAGATCGATCAGAAAGTTCTGGCCCAGATCAGAGCGCGGGTTAAAGCCATGCCGCTCGAAGAGCTGCATTAAATAGGATCGAGTCTGCCTTTCATCTTCTTTCATTGAAACCATCTGATGTTATGGGAATCAGTTTCTGTACGTACTTCCCGAGGATATCCGTTTCGATATTCACAACACTGCCCACCTGTTTCTGACCCAGGGTGGTTACTTCCAGCGTATGTGGTATCAAAGCGATGCTGAAGGCGGCAGGCTGGCTTTCCACAATCGTCAGGCTGATCCCGTCAATCGTGACCGAACCTTTCGCGACCATCTGCAGTGCTAATGCTTCCGGCACATTGAACCACATGGTGATCCACTCCCCGTCTCTGTCGATCGATTTGATCGTACCGACGCCATCCACGTGGCCCTGGACAAAGTGTCCGCCCAGTCTGCCGTTGGCTGCCAGGGGGCGTTCCAGGTTGACCTCATCGCCGGGAGTCAGCAGCCCCAGGTTCGTCTTGGCAAGGGTCTCCGCACCCGCCTGAAATTTCAGGAAGCCGACTTCGATTTCAACGACCGTCAGGCAGCATCCGTTGATGGCCACACTATCTCCCATGTGGGCATCATTCGTTATCCATTCCGGAATCGCTAGCGTTAAATCGATGGCGGAGCCGTTCTTCTCCAGAAGATGAACGGTACCTCGACCCTCGACCAGTCCCGTAAACATCGGCGACAGTACCCTCAAGGTTCGATAAAACAGGGAGTTAAACGAGTCAGTTTCTCAGATTTGTTTCGATTTGTATAGTCGCCCAGAGACAACTTCTTCCCAAAAAGCACGAATTGGAGACGAAAACGCGAAATAACAGAACAGAACCGGGATGGCTAACTCCTGAACCAGAAACACTAAAGCCATCGAAAATACCAGCTGCAGCACATGGCGACGGCTGCGCTGACCCCTGAACAGCTGATTAAAGACATGCGAATAGTGAATTCGCGAGACCATCAACGCTGCGACGGCCAGAGTGATCCAGGGGAGCGACCAGGCAACCGCGGGAATCAACCAGTCAGCAATCGATTTTGCCAGGGTATCGTGTTCTGTCTCCGACAGTTTATAGATCCCCCGCATGGCGATCAGAAAGGAAGCCACCACTCCCGCTGCGGCAGGAGAGGGGAGCCCGCTGAACCCTTCGTGCGTGTCCTCTTCTTCTGTTTCCACGTTGAAGCGGGCCAGTCTCAGGATCGTACAGACGGCAAACAGCAGCGCAATGACCCATAACAGGCGGGGATGATAATCGGTACGAAACTGAACCATCTGCAGCATCAGAAAGGCCGGTGCCACTCCGAAGCTGATGGCATCACACAGGCTGTCGAGCTGGGCACCGAATTCACTGGTCTGATTGGCCCAGCGGGCGGCGCTTCCGTCCAGCGCATCGAAGAGCATCGCCACAAAGATCAACGCCGCAGCGATAAACAGATGCTGATTCTCAAAGGAATTATACAGACCGGGTGAAGAACCCAGCATGCGGGTCAGGCCACCGCCATTGGCAGCCTGTCCCAGATATTCTGGACCGACCTTCGCGGCATAGGTGATCGCGCCAAAACCGCAGGCGGCGTTTCCCAGTGTCAGTAGTGTTGGCAGCACGGCGATCAGTCTACGCTTCTTATTCATCGGATGCCTCTCCCGTTGGTGTCACACTCTCTGCTGCATCCGTGTACTTTGCCAGAATCGTCGATCCCGCCTGGAGCTTGTCCCCCGGTTTCGTCAGGATTTCCAGGCCCGGCTCTTTGGGAAATACGATGACCGTCCTGGAGCCCAGCTTAATCATTCCGAACTGCTGCCCCTTCTGTAACTCATCTCCCGGCTTGATGCGACAGACAATGCGGCGGGCAATGGCACCGGTGATCTGCTGAACCAGCATGGGCCGGTTGGTCGGTTCCGGCATCTGCAGGTAGACTTCCAGCCGCTCGTTCTCGCGCGTGGATTCCGGTCGCAGCGCGTTGAGACATTTCCCCGGTTTGTAAGCGAGTTTGATAATCTTGCCCGCGACCGGCATGCGGTTGATGTGCACGTTGAAGATCGACAGAAAGATGCCGATCTCAATGGCCGGGCCGCCGATGTATTCATGATGCTCGATCTCTTCGATCGTATCAAAGGTTCCGTCAGCCGGTGAGACAATCACACCTTCTCCCGACGGAATCGTCCGATTCGGATTGCGGAAGAACCAGACAATCTCCAGACCAAACAGAACCAGAGTGAACGCCAGCAGCCAGCCAAAAATCGCGACCAGACCTGACGCCTGAAAGGCCAGCAGTAGTCCCGCTGTCAAAGCGGCCCCACCGAAGAACAGAGTGGAGAGCACGATCAGTTCCGCCAGTCCTTCCCGCGCAAAAGGGAGCCGACTGCGATAGGCAAACGGATCGTCTTTGGGCTCCCAGTAATAGCCGCCCTGATTTTCATGGTACTTCAGATCGCGTGGATCGAGGACTTCATGCGGACAGGGATTGAAATCCCCTTTCCTGCAGCTCTGCATTTTCTGCACGTAGCCGCGCCGAAATGTCTTCAGCCAGAACCGTCGCCAGCGTCCCCAGAACATCTCCAGATTGATAATAATTCCGCCGCCCGGCTGGATTGTCGTCAGCTGGGGGTCCATGGCTTTCACGTCCAGGCGGGGATAGGACGTGGCAGATGTATGTGGACTATTTTGTTGTGAAGTTGAACTCATCGGAAACAGTTTCAAACCAGGCAGATTTTAAAGGCGTTTTCATAAGTGATCACAGGTCTTTTTGAGCCTGAGACTGGAATAGAACAGTCTAACAAGATTCAGGGTGCCTGACGAGATTCGCGATTCCTGTCGGCAGCGAATAATCGGTAATCCTCAAGCGTATATCCCCGAATCGAAAAAAACAGCTTAGTCTGACAGGATTCTTTAGAGATGTTTATCATTCGGAAAGCTATTCTATTCAAGGGGTTTCGTCATTTAACAGGCTCGCGTTGCCTGCTGTTGGCTTCCCTGGGGTTCTCTGTAAACCGGTAACCCGGGTCCCTGAAAGATTCATACATTCTAAACCCAGTCATTTGAGCTTAACCCCTGTTTCTGCTAAAAAGATGCTTCTCTGAGAGCCTTTGTATCGAACAATGTTGATGTGTCACACACTCAGCTGCTCGAGTTCATTTCATAGAAGTAATTGAGGAAACACAAACGATGAGTATTGCCATTAGTTCCGTTCATGCCCGGGAAATTCTTGACAGCCGCGGGAATCCCACTGTGGAAGTGGATATTGAACTGGAAGACGGAACTGTCGGACGCGCCGCTGTACCCAGTGGTGCCAGCACAGGGATGCACGAAGCCTGTGAACTGCGTGATGCAGATAAAAAAGATCGCTTTCTGGGCAAAGGGGTTCAGCAGGCCGTCGAAAATGTGAACACCGAAATCGCCGATGTACTGGTCGATCTGGATGTCTGCGATCAGCTGCTGATTGACCGCGTGATGCTGGATCTGGACGGAACCGAAAACAAATCACGCCTGGGTGCCAATGCAATCCTGGCCTGTTCGCTGGCAGCAGCACATGCAGCCGCACACGCTTCCGATCTGCCTCTGTTCCGTTACCTGGGTGGCGTTGGTGCCAACCGTCTGCCTGCCCCGATGATGAACATCATCAACGGTGGTGAGCACGCCAGTAACGGCATCGATCTGCAGGAATTCATGGTCATG
>JAGQQP010000530.1 GCA_020426085.1 Planctomycetaceae bacterium
ACAGTCGCGACCACTGGCCACAGGCAAACACTGCTGTCCTGGCAGGTGGAGGAATGCGAACCGGGCAGGTGGTTGGTTCAACAAATCGCTATGGCGAAGTGCCGCAAATTCGTCCGGTCAAGTTTCAGGAAGTCTTCGCGACGCTGTACCACAACATCGGCCTGGACCTCAACGGCACCCGCCTCTTTGACACCAGCGGCACGCCGCAATCTCTGGTGGATCAGGGAATTGAGCCGATCCGCAAGCTGATTTGAGACAGTGATCCTGTTCTGAATACCAGGAAAGTGATTACAACAGGGGTGGTTTTTGATCTGGGAGACCGGCCCCATTTCTAAAAAAAAAAAAAAAATAATGGCTCGACGAATTTTACTTTTTTCAGAACTGTGGGTAGACTGTGCGCGCCTGGCTCATGATTTGAAAAATATTTTCCCCTCTCCGAAACCGAGCTGACTCGGCGGGGTTTTGATGTGTAGTTATTTGTTGGGCCCGCTGGTGCTTTCCTTCTCCTCTGGAAATGCGCGAAGAACCTCTTCTCGAATTGGATGAGAGTCCAGTCTGGCGATTTGTCTGTTCTGGTCCTTTTGAAGTCTCACTTTGAGTGCTAGAGAAGAGTTCCCCCTCAATGAAAACCGGGTTTACACGTACGCAATGGTTAATTTGTATCATCGCTTCCATCGGTTTCGCTTTTGATATCTATGAACTTCTGATGCTGCCTTTGATTGTCAGGCCCGCCTTACAGGATCTGATCGGGGCGAGTCCGGGGACGCCGCAGTTTGAGCACTGGGTTGGCATGCTGTTCTTTGTGCCAGCTATGGCAGGCGGGCTGTTCGGGTTGCTGGGGGGATATCTGACGGACCTGTTAGGGCGGAGACGGGTGCTGGTGGGAAGTATTCTGTTGTATGCGTTCTCTGCCTGTGCGGCGGGTTTTGCGACTTCCATTGAGATGCTGCTCTTTCTGCGTTGTACGACGTTCGTTGGTGTCTGTGTCGAATTCGTGGCGGCGGTGGCCTGGCTGGCAGAACTGTTTCCCGATCCCAGACAACGGGAAAAGGTGCTGGGATTTACGCAGGCGTTCTCGTCGTTTGGGGGACTGCTGGTGACCGGAGCGAACTGGCTTGCTCTGCAATATGGAGACATGCTGCCTGCGATCGCCGGCGGGCATGAAGCCTGGCGCTACACACTCATCTCCGGGGTGATCCCGGCACTTCCCCTGATTATCATACGCCCCTTCCTGCCGGAATCGCCGGAGTGGGAAAAGAAGAAAAACGCCGGGACGCTGAAACGGCCGAGCATCGCCGAACTGTTTTCTCCGAAATACCGTCGTACCACCATTGTGACGACGATCATGTTTGCCTGCAGTTATGGAGCGGCGTTTGGCGCATTGCAGCATACGCCCCGCATCGTGCCTTCGCTGCCGCAGGTTAAGGAAATGACGGACGGCCTCCCTGTTTCGCAACAGAAGAAGATCCAGCAGGAGACCGCAGCGCACGTCAACTTTTATCAGGAGATCGGCGGCCTGACCGGACGATTTCTCTTCGCGATCTGTGCGATCTGGATCATCAGCCGTCGTGGATTGATGCGACTGTTCCTGATTCCGGGACTGATTCTGATTCCGCTCGTCTACTTTTATCCGGCCCGCGATAATCTCGACCTGCTCAAGTGGGGAATTTTCTTTGCCGGGATGCTGACGATCGCGCAGTTCAGCTTCTGGGGAAACTACCTGCCGCGCGTTTATCCGCTGCATCTCAGGGGAACGGGCGAAAGTTTTGCCGCGAACATCGGCGGCCGCATGATCGGGACGTCGGCTGCGCTGGCGACAACATCACTTACCCCGCTCATGCCTGACAAGTCAACGGCACTCGCCGCCGCCTGCGTCGTGCTTGCAGTTTACCTCATCAGTTCGATTTCCTGTTTCTGGCTCCCTGAACCTGCGACGGAAGATCCGGGAGACGATTAATCGCATGAAGGGAATTGTGATGCTAAAGGGATCAGACACCGATTACGAACTCCTGTCGTCCATTTCATTCCTTGTTTCTCTGTATTCAGATCCTGAATAATAATCTGTAGGGATGTATTTCGATTCGGCGATCCTCAACATCAACTCTGCTAATGAATCGAAGATGAGAACTGAGCAGTCCCTGGCAGAGGCGTTTTCTTCTTCCCAGAGTGTATCATGAGAGGTGAAATAAACCGGACATTCTTCCTGTGAATAATCGATACAGATCATGTCCCCATTGATACAAGAACCAATCTGCATCATTTGCTGCGCCCGAAACCGCGGTTCGTCCTCCGATTCGACAATCTGTTCGACACTATAGATAGAAAGTCCTGCATCCAGAGGCACGTTAAACCACTTCCACTGCAGCAGTCGTTTGAGGGACATTGGAATCTCCCATTGCTCAATCACATCATTGAATTTGCCGGGACAATCTCCTACTTTTAAGGCACCATTCAACATCGAATCCAAATGATGGTTAATATCACAGATCAGTTCGCTACGCATTATTACTCCTCAGTTAGCAGGGCCATTCAACAGATAGATCCGAGTAACACAGAATTCTGAACGAATCAATCTGTATCATTCAACCTTTGTACGCAATGAAGTTCCTTAAAGAATAATCAGGGGTTTTCCAATGTGGGAAAGGACAACAGTGTGTAAGATAAACTCATGATACTTGATATCATTCCAGAAAACTCCTGAAATAGAAGTACTGCGCTCGAAAGTGAACGACATCTAATGAATTCTTCAACGAAATATAAGAAACGCTCCTGCACACTGCTTTTCGCATGGTTACTGACTTCACTCTCTGCAGTCCCTGCCGCTGAGCCTGTTACGCAACCTGTTCTCAGCGGTGTCGAACAGGCGCATGCGGAATTGTGGCGTCGGTTCGTTGATTCGTACGGCATCATTCACGATTTTGTGGGGGATCTGCCGACGCCGGAAGACTGTCGGCTGGGCAAGCCCAACGCGATTGGCTGGTGGAGTCCCATTGAAGACGGTCCGATGTTTACGGGCCTGTATCTGCCCGCCCTTTGTGAACGGGCTCGACGTACGGGCGATCCACTCGATAAAGAACAGGCGCGGCGGCTGGCACGCGGGCTGATGAAGTGTGCGTCGGTCTCAGAGGTGCCGGGCATGATCGTACGCGGCGTGGGAACGGACGGCGTCTGCCATTATCCACTCGGTTCCGACGATCAGACACATCCCTGGTTTTACGGCCTGCATGTGTATGTGATGAGCGATCTGCCCACTGCCGACGAACGGCGGGAGATCATCGCGAAAATGAAAACCGTCGCGAACGTGCTGGAGTCGACCGGCTGGCGCTGTCCCGGCGATGGCGCGTTCAAAGGTCAGTTTCGCGGCGGTTATACAGGCCACCTGTTCCGCGATGCCGTTCGCTATCTGTATCTGCTGCGGGCCATGCATGCCGTGACCGGCGATCAGGTCTGGCTGGATCGTTATCAGGCAGCACAAGCGGCGATACCCGAACATGCGAAGAAGTCACGGGCGGAAATCTGCGCGGAAGGTTATGCCAGAGACCGCGACGCCATTCGTCACATCGACACGCACCAG
>JAGQQP010000531.1 GCA_020426085.1 Planctomycetaceae bacterium
TGGCAGAAAAATGATTGGTAGAAAACGAGGCCAGACGTTTATTTTTCCGGCTGCTTTGTTTCCACCAGCAGTTCATCGATCATGGGAGTGATGTGTGCTTCATACGTGAAACCTTCTTCTCCGTAGGCCTGGGTTTCGTTGTCAAAGCGTTTCAGCAGCTTCCCATCGGTCCCGTACACGTAAGCGGCGGGAATGGAAGCCAGATCGAGCTTTTTGTAGAGATCTTCGTCGGGCGTGCTGGAAATCAGATTGACGATCTTTGCGTTCTGCTTCGTGTAAAATTCCATCAGTTCTTCGCTGCCGGATTCCGGGGGAGAATCTTTACTGCCGTCGTAGTTCAGGTTGAAGGAAACGCAGACGATTTTTTCCGGATACTTTTTCTGCAGAGCGACCAGATGCGGGAATTCGCGGAGGCAGGGTTCACACCAGCTGGACCAGAGATCGACAACGACGATTTTTCCGTTCTGAGTACCGATGAATTCCTGTAACTGTTCCCAGTTGGCAATTTGAGCGGTGACCCCTTCGTGCTCAAAGGTCTGTGCATCGGGGATAGATGGCGTCTGTGTTTTCTTCGTCGCGGGTTCCGCATCTGAAGTATCCACGGATTGTGCAGGGACATCCACATCCAGCGGGGCATCTGCTGTGCTGCCTTCCTGACTGCAGCCGAAGAATAAAATGAGTGAGCCGAGAATGCAAAGTACTTGAGGTGACATGTTGTTTAATGTTCCAGTCATGAAGTTTCAACAGGTGTGAGTTATTTCGTGATTTTCACCAGACCGGCGGCTTTGGCCTGTGGTACCGGGTCTTCGTAGGGGAGTGCTTTCAGGAATTCCACCAGGTCGGCACGTTCCTGTTTCGAAAGCTGGCTGGTTTTGCCGTGTTGATCATTATGATTGTAGGTGGTTAAGACTTCTTCGAGAGTCTGGGCTTTGCCGTGAGACAGATAGGGAGCAGTACGGTATACGCCCAGCAGTGTCGGGGTGTCATATTCGGGTCCCATTTTTTCACCCGGGTTATCGACGGCCGTGCCTACGTTGTGCCGCACGATTGATTCTGACGGAACGGAGTCGGTCAGGAAGGGACCTGAGTGACAGGTGGCACACTGGGTCTGCTTCGAGAAAAACAGCTGGCGTCCCCGCTGGGCGGCGGGCGATAACCCTTTTTTCGCATAGGGACTGAGGGTGAAATCGTGAGTATTAGAATAAGCGGCCATCGCATCGAGGGCCTCTGATAAGCCTTTGTTGGGCTTATCCAGTGATTCATAAATTCTGCCGCGAACGAGGCCTTTGCCCTGCATCAAGGGGCCACGAATTGTGTGCTCGAAGTCCTGGACTTCATCGCGGTCTGCAGACCAGTGAATGGGATGGGTCCAGGCCATGCCCGCCAGTGACTGGGTATTTCGCAGTCCTTCGGGATTGTGCCAGGTTTTGCCGTCGGGCTGGCCGTCGGGATGACAGCTGGCACAGGAGATCCAGAGGCGGCTCGTCATAGGTTGCAGCGCTGTATAGAACAGACGTTTGCCCAGCAGGACTTCATCACTTAAGGGGTTCTCAGTGACTTTGATAGTCGCCAGTTTACTGAGCGAACTGGTGTCATACGCGACGATTTCGAAGTCGAGGGCATTATAAACGTAAAAGGTATTTCCGTCGGGCGCGACGCGAACGCCACGCGGGTTGGCACCGACATTGAGGGAATCGCGGAACGTGAGTTCGCGGTAGTCGTCATCAATCACATTGCTGACATACAGATCGTCGGTTCCGGCGAAGACGACGAAAAACGTTTTACCGTCGGGAGTGATCGCAGTGTCCCAGGGATTACAGGTGACGCGGGCACCGCGGAATGAGTCCATGGGAATTTTGCGGCGGCGTTTGCCTTCACCCGGTTTCGTATCGACGATGGAAACGATGGGGAAGATCGAACCGGCACCGTGTGCGACAGTGATGCGTGAGCGTATATGCGGGAGATAGGCTTTGGCACGACGGGGGTGCAGCGTGATCTGACGCGACAGGTTATCGGTACTGCCGCCCGGCCATTCGTCGACGGTCTCTCCCGATTTGACATCCACCTGGCGGACCAGCGCAGAATAGTA
This sequence comes from Planctomycetaceae bacterium, assembly GCA_020426085.1. GTDB lineage: Bacteria > Planctomycetota > Planctomycetia > Planctomycetales > Planctomycetaceae > Gimesia. Next base: position 2,090 of record JAGQQP010000531.1, read on the forward strand.
TTCGGTGGTGAACAGGCTCTGGTTATCGTTCGAGACGGCGATGCCTCGCAGATGTTTTCCGGATGAGAATTCCCGTACGACTTTTTTTGTGGCAGGATCAATCTCAACAATTTTACCGGGATAATCGAGGGTTACGAAGATGCGTTTGCCGTCTGTTGTAGAGACGACGCCGTACGGTTCGTCGAAGACTTCGGTCTGCCCGGCCTGTTTGCCGGTGTCGGCGTTGAGGAAGACGATGCGGTCTTCATCATAGACAGCAGTGGCGACCTGATGGCTGTCTCCCACGAACGAGACCCCTTCGGGATGTTTGCCGACTTTGATTTCATGGAGTTTCTGATTGGTTTTCAAATCGACGATGGTGACTGAGCCACTGTCTCTGTTCGAGCAGGCCAGCAGTTTCCCATCGGTGGAAATGTCGAGCAGGCTGTTCGACTGACCGGCGGATATCTGTTGTGTGGTGAAGACCAGGCTCGTAAACAGGACAAGCGCTGTCTGCAGTGAAGAACGAACGGACCTGACACTGAGAGACATGTAAACCCCTTTTATTACTGTGTAGATTCGTCTGGGACTTTTCGGGCGGGAAGTAGAAACCCCGCTCACCGGTCAGGGTAAGCGGGGTCGAGTCATACTTTTAAAGTAATCTCATCGAGTTTTAGTTTAAGATCTTGGAAGTTTCTTTCACGAGCTCAGAGATTTTGTCTTTGGAAAGGTCGCTTTTCTTGAAAGCGTGGTTGACCTTAACCTGTCCATTGACCCACATCAGCACGGTGACGTCGGCGTCTTTGGAAATTTTGTAGGCAGAAGGACCGGCTTCGCCTTCGTAGTTGGTCAGCGGAGTGTTTTTGATTTTTTTTTTTTTTTTATCAAAACTTTCCATTTTAAATGAAAAAAAAGAGGTTTCACTCTCAGGTATAACCTCTTTTTTATCACTTTTTTTTCTGCTCACCTCATCCCGCGTTCCGCGAACCGCACCCCGCATCTCCTACTTCTTATCCGCCGAAGTAAAGATTCTGTTCCAGTTGATGCCCTTGCTCATGGTACCTTCTTTTAAAGAGAACCAGATGAACAATGGTTTTCCTACTACGTGGTCGTGGGGTACATAACCCCAAACTCTGGAGTCTTCTGAATTGTGGCGGTTATCTCCCATCATCCAGAAATAATCTTGCTTGAAGGTGTAGGTCGTAGCCGGTTGACCATTGATAATATATTGTCCGTCTTTTTCTGCGAAGTCATTTCCTTCGTACACCTGGATGATTCTTCTAAACATAGCGATGTTATCAGGTCGAAGGTCAACGGTTACTCCTTTTTTAGGTACCCAAATTGGACCGTAGTTGTCTACGTTTTGAAAGGGCCAATGCTCAGGATCGTGAGGGAACAATCTTTCCGTATCGTTGTAAGGTTGGATAACAAGGCTGCTATCTGCTTTCAATAATGCCTGGAGGTAATCTTTGTTGAGGGTAACCTGATAGTCT
>JAGQQP010000532.1 GCA_020426085.1 Planctomycetaceae bacterium
TAAAAGCTACTGCTGATCCAGCGCGGGAAAAGGAAACATCTGGGAAGGCGTGCGCCCCGTTTTCATGATCGATTTGATACGGGCCACGACTTCGGGATGCTGATCTGCAACGTCATGTTGTTCGCCGGGATCGGTTTTCAGGTTGTAAAGTTCAATCTTCATCTGCGGTTTTTTCCTGAGCAGATTCTGACGAACGCCTTTCCAGTCACCCATATGCACTGCCTGCTGACCGGTGTAAGCAGGGAATTCCCAATACAGGTATTCATGCTGCTTCTGTTGATCGGGGTGCCCTTCTAACGTTGGAACGAAGCTGATGCCATCGATGTCGGCAGGTGGTTTGGTTCCTGTCAGATCGGCGATGGTCGGCATCACATCCCAGAACGCAGACAGATGATCGGTCACCTGTCCTTCTGGAAAATGTCCGGGCCAGCGTGCGACCAGAGGCACACGAATTCCCCCTTCATAGAGACTGCCTTTAAAACCACGCCAGGGTCCGGCTGACTCGAAGAATTCAGAATCCGATCCTCCCAGTCGATCGTAAGTCGGCCCGTTATCTGACGTGAAGAAAACGATCGTATTGTCATCCAGCTTGAGTTCTTTCAACAGAGCCATGATCTGCCCCACCCCGTCATCCATTTGTGTAATCATGGCGGCGTAACCAGCACGGGGAGAGGGATGTTTGATGTAGCCCTTATGCTTGTAGTCTTCTTCAGGAATTTTACCCCGATATTGCGCCAGGAATTTTTCAGGAGACTGAATCGCCAGGTGAGGAATCGCAAACGGCAGATACAGGAAGAAGGGTTCCTGCTGATGTTCGCGAATAAAGGCCAGCCCGTTTTCTACAAACTTATCCTGTGAATGGGTCTTGCCGTATAAGGTTCGATCATTTCCAGGCAGAGTTTCTTTCGTATGATTCCGCCATAAAAAGACAGGGTAGTGATTGTGTGCGTGTACCTGGCAGTTGAAACCATAAAACAGATCAAACCCCTGTTTATTGGGATCGCCAGTAGTACCGAAATGCCCCAGTCCCCATTTGCCCATCGCGCCGGTCGCATAGTTTTTCTGCTTGAGCATTTCGGCGATCGTCACTTCTGCATCGGGGATCGGATGCTGACCAGGAAAACTCCAGCCCTGTTCCTCTTTCATGTTCTGTACGTATTCGGGCTTGCCGTTATTCCGGACATAAGCATGTCCAGGGTGTTTGCCCGTCAGGAGGTTACACCGGGAGGGCGCACAAACCGCGTTGCCTGAATAGAATTGTGTGAAACGAATTCCCTCTTTGGCAATACGATCGATGTTCGGCGTTTTGATCCACTTCTGACCGTAACATCCCAGCTCTTTGTAACCCAGGTCATCGGCGATGATGAAAATGACATTCGGTTCCCGCTGGAATGCAGCTGCATCACTTTTCGTGTTAACGCTCAAAAAACTGAGACAGAAAATAGAAACGAAGAACAGTCTGGCAAAACGGCGCATTGCTGGCTCCTGGTTGGATCGGATATGTGGTGTAAAAACCAGACTCCATCTTATACAGACCAGCAGGGAGATCGCAACAATATCCGATACAACGCGACTTCATCAACGCTGTTTTTCAGGACCAGTGGTAATCCTGCTGTTTACGAAACCCGTTCAGTACCAGTGAACCATCTTCGTAAACATCCAGAATACTGTAACCATTGTTTGCCAGCCCGGAACCTTCAACCATGGCGACCATGGTGCAGTAATGGATGCCTTTGATTTCTGAATACTTATTGTGATGACTGTGTCCCTGAAAGACGGCTGTGACTTTGCCGGATTGTTCCAACACCTGTCGCACTGCTGAAGAATTTTTAACGGCATGCGCGTCCGTGTCCTTCAGATCGAGTGGCTGATGCACAAAAACTATTGTGGGAAGAGAGGTTTTCTCCAGGTCAGCCTGCAGCCACGCGAGTTCTTCTGCCGGGATATTTGCATCGGTCCATTTGAAGTTTTTTCGACCATAGGGAGTCCCATCACTTTTGAAGCAGGAATCCAGCACAACAAAATGAGAGCCGTTCTGATCATATGAGTAGAACGACTCTTTCTGCCCGACTCCCTGCAGGAACTCCTCTTTCTTCAACTGATCGACGCAATGATTTCCCAACACATAATATTTAGGGAATGGGATTGCCGAGATGGCTTCGACCACCGTCTGGAGATGTTTTTTTTCCTGTTCCAGTGATTTTCCGGAATCGATCAGGTCCCCCTGAAAGACCACAAAATCAGGGCGATCACTTTGGAACTGACTGGCGGCTTCTTTCAATTTGGCCAGTGTCTCACGATAATGACGTGAACCAGCAGGAGGCTTGTCCGCATAATGCAGGTCAGTGACCAGCCCCACGCGTACAGTACCCCGCTTGTTCGTATCGAAGGCACCAGTCGCCTTACGACTCAGAGTTGAAAGAGTCAGGCCAGAGAGGATCAGCGCACCATTTTTCAGGAAAGCACGTCTTCCCAGAGATTTAATTGGTGAATGTGATTCCTGATTCATATTGCCACCTCTGCGGGTCATAAGGTATATTATTGACTTAAGTCTTTATTGTGACAGATATTTATGAAGAAACAATGTCCAGCTGATGAATTTCAATCACTCGGATTTCTGTCTAAAAATTTTAAAAAACCCTCATTGACATATCGTAACATCACGATATTATATACATGAGGTCAATGAATTATGAAACTGAAAGAAACCCCCGAATATAATGGAGCAGCACTGGAACAGGCTGCCGAGTGCCTGAAGGTTCTGGCACATCCCGCACGTATCCGCATTGTACAGTTACTGTTGCGTGGGCGTTATACTGTCGGAGAACTTGCGGATGATTGTGGGATTCCCAGCAACGTGGCATCAGAGCACTTACGATTGATGCAGCGTTGTGGTTTTTTCGTCAGCGAACGGGAAGGCAGAAGCGTTTATTACCAGATTGCAGAACCTCATCTGAATAAGATTATGGACTGCATTGAAGGTCGTTTTTTCCAAAGCTGAGTTTTTTTGAAACTAAATATCGTAAAATTGCGACATAACGAGGTTTTAAAATGGTAGAAATCAAAACAATTAAACCAGACGTCCTGGCAAAAACAGATCAGGACAAAAAAGTGCATCTGATCGATGTTCGAACACCAGCCGAGTTTCGTGAAATCCATGCATCCAACGCGGTCAATATTCCACTGGACCAGCTGGCGGCAGAGCAAGTCAAAAACCTGGTCAATGGAAATGGAGCAGATCCGGTGTACCTGATCTGCCAGAGTGGAAATCGCTCTTCCAAAGCCTGCCAGAAATTGATTGAAGCCGGTTTTGCCAATGTTGTCAGTGTCGAAGGAGGCACCAAAGCGTGGGAAGCCGAGGGTCTGCCTGTGAATCGTGGTAAAAAGGCGATCTCACTGGAACGACAGGTCCGGATTGCTGCCGGTTTTCTGGTACTGACCGGCGCGATGTTAGGTATGTTTGTAAATCCCTGGTTCAGTGGACTCTCAGCTTTTGTGGGAGCAGGCCTGATGTTCGCAGGAATTACTGACACCTGCGGCATGGCCATGCTTCTCGCA
>JAGQQP010000533.1 GCA_020426085.1 Planctomycetaceae bacterium
AAAGACGCTGTCACCATGCACGAATGTGAAGAAGGCGTCGAACGTGTCGTCGCCGGACTGGAAAAATCGACGCGTCTGATCCATGAAGAGGAAAAGAATCGCGTCGCCTATCACGAATGTGGTCACGCTCTGGTAGCCTGCTCACTCCCCAACGTCGACCCGGTACATAAAATTTCGATTGTTCCCCGTGGACTGGGAGCACTCGGCTATACTTTGCAGCGCCCCGAAGAAGAGAAACAGCTGGTCACTCAAAGCGAGCTGGAAAATCGCATCTGTGTCCTGCTGGGGGGCATTGCCGCAGAAGAAATCATTTACCAGGAAACTTCAACCGGTGCTCAGAATGACCTGCAGCGCGCGACCGATCTGGCCCGTCGCATGGTCACCGAGTTCGGCATGAGCCCCAAACTGGGCCGCGTGCATTACAGCGAAACCAGACGGTCTCCGTTCCTTGGTGATTCTCAAGCCGGTGTCGAAAGTATCCACAGCGAAAACACGTTACGGGAAATCGACCTGGAGATTCGGCGTATCATTGACCAGTGTTCCAAGATTGCCTACGAAGTGCTCGATGAGCGGCGTGAGCTGCTGGAGCACATGACACGGGATCTTCTGGAAGTTGAAGTCATGGATATGGATCAACTCCAGGCCATTCTGAAAGAACATCAGCGCGGCCCGCAGATCAAACCGGGAACCTTTAAAGGAAGTACTCCGGAAGGGAAAACCGGAGAACAGGTTCAGGAAGATCATTCTTCCGAGAATGATCAGGCAGCCGACGGTACCGGAGCATGAGCACTCTCAAAAGCATCTGCGTCTTTTGTGGTTCCAAATCGGGAAATGATGCGCAGTATCAGCAATCCGCAATTGAACTCGGACGCCTGATGGCTGAGCGGAAGATCTCTCTGGTTTATGGTGGCGGCAGTGTGGGACTGATGGGAATTATCGCCGACGCCGTACTGGATGCCGGCGGTGAAGTCATCGGTGTCATACCGCAACAGTTGGCTGTAAAAGAGCTGATCCACCCCCGCGTTGACCAGATGCATATCGTGGATAATATGCATACGCGCAAGGCTATGATGTCGGAATTGTGTGATGCATTTATTGCCATGCCTGGTGGCTTTGGAACTCTGGAAGAACTTTTTGAAGTCGTCTCCTGGGTTCAACTTGGCATCTACCGCAAACCGGTTGGGTTGCTCAATACGTCCGGTTTTTATGATCCACTGCTGAATTTAATCGATCACTGTATCGAAACCGAATTTGTCAAACCCAAATACCGCGATCTGATCATTGCCGATGAAACACCGGCCACCCTGGTCGACCATTTGACTCATCACCAGTTGCCCGTCATCGAAAAGATCCTGGACCTCAAAGAGACGTGATACACAGAGATCAGCCGACGGCAAATCACTTTGCCTGACCTAAGGCAATCGCAGTCGCCGTGGCGAATTCACGGCTGTGCGAGATCGTAATCAGAATTTCACTGATGCCCATCTCCCCTGCGTGCCGCTCGACTCCTCCCGAAATGACGATCGTCGGTTTGCCGCTCTGCAGATTGACAACTTCGATCTCTTTCCAGCCGATCCCTTTAATAAAGCCGGTCCCCAGTGTCTTCATGACGGCTTCTTTCGCTGCCCAGCGCCCCGCATAATGCTGCTCTTTATTTTTTTTAGAGCCACAATAGGCGTTTTCGTTTTCCGTGAAGACCCGATTCAGGAATGTATCTCCATGACGTTCGATCATCTGACCAATCCGCGAGATTTCAACAATGTCTGTTCCCAATCCTACGATCACTGATATTTACCTTGCTTCTGGTCACTTGTATAATAATTAAAAATCAGATCTTTTCCTGAATTCTGAAACAGATTCACCTCAGTCAGGGTAACTACCTATCGAGTTGGCCAATGAAACTGGATTGAAACAGACGCTCATCGGGTCTGTGAAGATTGGACGAAATAACGCCAATTCACGCTACCATCAATGCCCGTCAGGGGTTAGATGCTAACCACAGTTTTCGAAACTCAAGTTGCGCCCATCATTAAATATGAGTTGAGAGGGGAGTTCAAGGTCGAATGCGATGCTTCTATTATCTAATCACAGGAATGCTGGCCGGCTGTCTGTTCACAGCCACAGCATCAGCCGAAACCAAAGATTCCCTGCTCGGCAAAGAGGTTAAGAACTTCACGCTGCAGGATTTTCGTGGAAAACCGGTTCAACTGGACGATCAACGGGAACAGAAACTGGTAGTCATCGCGTTCCTGGGCACCGAATGTCCTCTGGCGAAGCTCTACGGCGGACGTCTGCAGAAACTGGCGGACGAATTTAAGAGCCAGGGAGTCGCCTTTTATGCCGTCATGTCCAATCAGCAGGATTCTCTGACTGAAATCGCCGCTTATGCCCGGAAACATGAAATCAATTTTCCCGTGCTGAAAGATGCGGGCAACCATGTCGCCGATCAGATCGGTGCCCAGCGCACTCCGGAAATTTTCGTCCTCGATCAGAACCGCAAGATCTGCTATCACGGACGTGTCGATGATCAGTATGGCGTAGGCTATCTTCGTGATGAACCCCAGAGAGAAGATCTGAAAGTGGCTCTCACGGAATTACTTGCCGGTAAACCGGTCAGCCAGCCTTCAACAAAACCGGTAGGCTGCTTTATCGGTCGCATCCGGGAACCCAATACCGACAGTAAGGTCACCTACTCCAACCAGATCGCCCGTCTGTTTCAGAAACATTGTGTGGAATGCCATCGCGAAGGAGAAATCGCTCCCTTCGCACTCAACGAATACGAAGAAGTAGCCGGCTGGGCTGAAACCATCGCAGAGGTCGTCCGTGATCAGCGGATGCCTCCCTGGCATGCGGATCCCAAACATGGGAAATTCGCCAATGATCGCAGCCTGACGAACGAGGAAAAAGAACTGATCTTTACCTGGGTCGAAAACGGAGCCCCCCAGGGCGACCCCAAGGATCTTCCGAAACCACAGACTTACGTCACCGGTTGGAAGTTACCCCAAAAACCGGATGCCGTCTTCTACATGGATGACAAACCTTTTACTGTCCCCGCGCAAGCCGGGAAACGTGGCGTCAAATATCAGTACTTCACAGTGGACCCCGGTTTCACCGAAGATAAATGGCTGAAAGGGGCCGAAGCACTGCCGGGCAACCGTGCTGTCGTTCATCATATTCTGGTCTTTGCACGTCCACCGCAGGGAAAACGAGTCCGTGTGTTCGGCGAAGGAGATCAATTCCTGGTCGGTTATGTTCCAGGCTCACGCGAAGTCATGCTCCCGGAAGGTATGGCGAAAAAAGTTCCCGCCGGTTCCAAGCTGGTATTCCAGATGCATTACACCCCCATCGGCACCGAACAGCAGGATCGCAGCAAAGTCGGTCTGGTATTTACAGATGAATCCAAGGTAACCCATCAGGTCGTCACAGCTCAGGTCATCAATGAAGACTTTGTTCGCCGTCGCTTCTCGATTGCCGCCAATGATGATAATTTCAAAATTGAAGCCACATCTCCTCCCAGCGATCGCGACGCCTTAATCCTGAGCTATATGCC
>JAGQQP010000534.1 GCA_020426085.1 Planctomycetaceae bacterium
TCGATGATCCGAACGTGATTTTGACGGGAGTGGCTCCCCTGTTAAGGCGAGCACAGAATCAGATCTTTACTGGATTCTGGGAGAGCTTCTCGATGGCCTTTGTGATTATTACTGTGGTGATGATCGTTTCTCTGAGGTCCATCAAAGCTGGCCTGGTTGCGATGGTACCGAACCTGACTCCCATTTGTATCGTGTTCGGCATACTGGGCTGGTATCAGATTCCCATCGATATCGGCATCATGATGACCGCCAGTATTGCACTGGGGATCGCCGTTGATGGTACATTCCATTTTCTCGTGCGTTACCAGAGCCAGTATCGTCTGACACGGAATTCGGCTCAGGCGTCACGAGATTCTCTGCTGATGACGGGCGAACCGATCTTTACCGCAGCCGTCATTACCGGTGCGGGCATGCTGGCGCTGACGTTGAGCAATTTTGTCCCGACGGCACGATTCGGCTATATGATGACGTCGCTCCTGGTGGCAGCTTTGGTGGGGGATCTTGTGTTACTTCCCTGTCTGCTGGCTTTGCGACCGGAAAAATCTGAGGGCCAGCAGGGTACTGATCACACAGACAGAGATCAGACGTCTGAAGATCAGCAGCACGCTCCCCATTTCCTCAAACAGAAGCAGCGAGGAACACAAGATCAGTCTGGGAAAGCAGTTGCATAATTCTTTTCCTGCTGCGGACGCAATTGCTGGGCTAATCTGATGGCTTTTCCTGACCCCTAGATTGATATCTAAAGCCAGTTCATTATCATTGAGACTCCCCGACCCGTAGCGGGTCCGCTTCTGGAGACCAGCAGGTCCCTTCAACCTCGTTTTTCCTGAACCGATCAACGAACTCGTAAGCACAGAAGCATTGCAGACACCGGTTATTACAACACGACTTACTCTAACTTTCAGATCACAGCGGAATACAACATGGGATATCATCTGATTACAGGTGCTACAGGATTACTGGGAAGATATTTAATTCGAGATCTGGCTTCCGCAGGGGTTCCGCTGGCTGTACTGGTTCGTCCAACACGACGCATGACCGTCGATCAGCGTATTGATATGATCATGGCTTTCTGGGATGAGCACCTGGGACGGGAATTGCCTCGCCCCATGGTACTGGAAGGAAATATCAATGAGGAAAACCTCGGATTAAGCGCCGAGCATCTGGCATGGGCAACAGAGAATGTCGATCGCATTATTCATTCCGCTGCGAGCCTCTCCTTTTACAGTACCAGCCATGAAAGTGAGCCCTGGCGTTCCAATGTAGGCGGAGTCAAGAAGGTTCTTGATTTCTGTAAGACTGCCAACATCAAAAAATTTGATCATGTCTCAACGGCGTATGTCTGCGGTTTACGTTCCGGCAGGATTATGGAATCGGACGTCGATGTGGGACAGGAGTCCGGGAATGATTATGAGCGCAGCAAGCTTGAAGCAGAGCTTATGGTGCGGAGTGCAGAGCATATTGAATCTCTGACTGTCTTCCGTCCAGCGATTATTATTGGTGATTCCAAGACCGGTTTTACCAATACGTTTCATGGTTTTTACGCGGCCCTGCAACTGGGACACACGTTAACCCAGATGCAGACTCCTGATGAAACCGGACGTTACTACGCGAAATCCCGATTTACATTGAATGGAGATGAATCCAAGAACCTGATTCCTGTGGACTGGGTCTCGGCTGTGATGTCATACATCATTACACACCCCAAACATCACGAAAAGACATATCACCTGACGCCACTGCATCCGGTTCAGTCCCGACTCGTGCATGATGTTCTGGAAGCGACCTGTAATTTCTATGGCTCAGAGTTCGCCGGGGCCGGAGTCGAACTGGATGATCCTACCGAAGCAGAACGACTCTTCTATGATCATATCCGTGTTTATAATTCGTACTGGCGGGATGATCCTGTTTTTGACAGTACGAACACTCAGACCGTGGCTCCGCATCTGCCTTGTCCGCACGTTGATCGCGAACTGTTGACGCGTCTGTCGCAGGCAGCCATCGATATGAACTTCAGCTGGAATGATCGTACGCCGCACCGCTTTGGGGTCAGGTAGCCCAGGGGTTATTTATACGGGGCTTCGGTTTGGACTCTGGTTCCGGATCTTGAGTTTCTTCCGGTGGAACTGCATCTGCCTGAGTTGGTGGAGGCAGTGGTTCGTCTTTTCGCTGAACCACTTTATCCAGGATGCCGTTCACGAACTGCGAGGAGTGTGCGCTGCCAAATTCGCGTGCCAGCTCCACTGCTTCATCGATGACGACTGCAGGCGGTGTGTCTGTATGCAGCAGCTCATAAGTACCCAGTCTCAGAATATTGCGGTCGGTGACCGCCATGCGTTTGAGTGTCCAGTTTTCGGCAACTCTGACGATATGCTGATCCAGCTGCTGTTTAAATTCCATCACTCCGGAAAAGAGTTCCCAGGCAAAAGTGCGGGCTGTTTTATTACGCCCATGCTCCTCGATCATTTCGCGAATCTGATTAATGGAAATATCCGGATTCAGATCGACCTGATAGAGCATTTGAACAACTAAAGTACGTGCCTGTTTTCGCAGAGACATGGGGTTATCGCTAGTATAGAAAGAGGATGTAATAAAAATCATGTCGTCGGGGACGACATTGCGGCGTCTGCAGTTATTGTCTTACGCCTGATTCTGGTCAATCGATTGTAAAAGATTGACCATTTCGATGGCAGCCAGGGCGGCTTCTCCGCCTTTGTTGCCAACTTTTCCGCCAGCACGATCCATCGCCTGTTCCATCGTTTCACATGTCAGGACACCAAACAGGACGGGCACGCCACTTTCCTGGCTGCTCCGCATAATACCGGCTGCGACCTGATGATTAATATAATCATGGTGCATTGTACTTCCCTGAATCACAGCTCCCAGGCAGCAGACCGCCTGGAATTTACCACTTTTGGCCAGTCGATCTGCAACGAGAGGCAGCTCGAATGATCCGGGAACCCAGAGCACTGTGATGTTTTCCTCGGAACCACCGTGACGTCGAAACGTCTCCAGGGCGCCCTCCAGCAGTCTGCGCGTAATCAGTTCATTCCAGCGGGAAACGACAATCGCGAAACTCGCATTACGAACCAGTAAATCGCCTTCAATCAGTGTGTGCTTCATCGAGGTGGTAACTTATCAATCTTCAAAAATGGCAATGTTTAATCACAACAGGGGGGTCAGCATTTTAAACGGGAAAAGTGGTTGATTCCCTGTTTCAATTCTGACTGAGATAACGTCGTTTCGAGTTTAACCGAGGTTGATATGCCGTCAGGAGATCAACCCAGATTCATACTCAATAAAAATTCTTCATTTGTTTTGGAACGTCGCATGCGGTTGGTGAGCAGTTCCATGGCATCTACCGGATTCATGTCGTTCAGCACGCGTCTGAGAATCCAGACTCTGCGTAGTTCTTCTTCATCCATCAGCAGTTCTTCGCGGCGTGTTCCCGATTTATTAACATCAATGGCTGGCCAGATTCGTTTTTCAACCATTCTGCGGTCCAGATGTAATTACTTGTTACCGGTTCCTTTGAATTA
>JAGQQP010000535.1 GCA_020426085.1 Planctomycetaceae bacterium
GCACACAGGAGAAACCAGTCTGGGAGCTCTACAATCTCACCAGTGATCAGAGCGAAACGAAAGATCTCGCAACAGAGCAGACTGAGAAGCGAATCGAACTGCAAACGCGCTGGAATGAACTGAATTCACAGATGAAGCAGCCTCTGTTCAAATAAGTATCCTGACACCGATAAACAGCTCAGGCCTGAACTCATCCCATTCCGATTCGGGTTCAGTTCAAACTCTGATACCAGTCTAAGAACAATTCAGGCCATTTCGCGGGAGGAAATCCCCGTTTGACGCGTTGCGGAATCAGATTTCCCACTCCATGTGCCCCTTGCTCAAAGATCGCCATTTTCACCGGCACTCCCAGTTTCTGTAGATCAGCGGTGATTTCTTTGGGAAGTTCAATCGGCGCGCCCCCTTTGATCCCATCGTTTGTCGCATGCACCAGAAATACAGGTGGACTGTCTTTGCGAAAAGTAAACGGCGATTTCTTCTGCCGCCAATGCCAGGTCGCCAGACCGATTGCAAAATCGGGACGACTGTTTTCGCGCTCAATCGGGTCAGCTGATTTGGGATCACCACTGTCAAAATTCGCAGCCAGGTTCATTGCCAGATTTCCTCCCGCCGAATAACCGGCGATCCCGATTTGATGTGGATCCAGGCCCCACTGTTTCGCACGATGCCTCACCAGCCGAACAGCACGTTTGGCATCCAGAAGAGTCAACTCCTGAATCTGCTCATTCGAGCCGCGAAAAGGAGGTCGGGTGCGATACTTGAGTCCGATGACTGCGACTCCCATGGGATTAAAGACATCCGCGGCATAGACCACATGCGTTTTCCAGTCCAGTGATCCATACCCCCCTCCTGCGCAAATAATGATGGTCATTCCAGTACCAGTACCTTGAGGTGGAAGAAACAGACTGATCGCAGGTTTGGTCACATTCGAAATCGCCCCCCTTTCACTGGTCGTCTCCGGTGGTGCCTCTTTCTGAAACTGTGGGGGAGTTCCATTCCACAAAAAAATGGGTTCGGAAACTTTCTGTTGAACGGCCTTCGTCTCGCTCGTTGCCGCTGAAGGTAATGCCAAAACAGGAAGAAGAAAGGTCATAAGAAGTACATAAAATCGGATCGTTGGTTTTACGAAATTCATGTATTCTAATCCTTAAGCAATCAGACTGACTTCAAGATCAATAATTTTTATCAGTGCTTCTGATCCACAGGCTGAATTCCAGGACGACTCCCCCCCTGTTTTATGATCTCGTCCAGACGACGTTGCAGTCGCTCAGTCACTTCTGGAAATTGAACGGCAACATCTGTCTTTTCTGCAGGATCCTTTTCCAGATCAAACAGTTGGAACTGAGGCACGATCGTGTTCTCCAGTTCCTGTTCCACCACTACGTTTCTCGCGGTCTTTTTGTCATATCGGTGCAGTTTCCAATTTCCAGCGCGGATCGCATAGGTTCCGTTATTGCCGTTATTCTGCTGCACGAGTTCAGCGCGCCCCCGGGAATTCGCCTCTCCCAGGAGAGCCCCGAGAAGATTCAAACTGTCCCGACAACTCTCTCCCGGCAGTTCCTGGTCCGTTAATGCAGCCAGACTCGCTGGCAAATCAATCGTACAGACCAGTTCCTGACTTACACCTGGCTTGATGCGGTTTTTCCAGCGCGTAATGAACGGAGTCCGGGTTCCCCCTTCATAGACACTGTATTTGCCTCCTGAAAAAGTTCCCGCGGCACGATGAGAGCCGATCTTTTCGATCGCTCCGTCTTTGTATCCATCATCGAGAACCGGACCATTGTCAGAACAGAAGACAATCAGCGTGTTTTCCGCCAGTTGCAATCGATCCAGTGTTTGCATTAATTCCCCCACACACCAGTCAAGCTGGATGATGGAATCGCCGCGGAATCCAAGACTGGTCTTTCCCTGAAATCGTTCATGAGGCATTCGTGGAACATGAATGTCGTGCGAGGCAAAAAACAGAAAGAACGGATGGTTTTTGTTCTGTTCGATAAACTCGACTGATTTCTCGACCCACTTGTCAGCCAGATCTTCGTCCCGAAACCGGGCAGAGTGGCCGCCAGTATAAAAACCAATGCGACTGATGCCGTTGTGAATGGTCGAGTTATGCCCATGCGACCAGTCCATCTTCAGTGTCTCTCGATGTGTCAGTCCGGTAGGATGATCAGGGCTCGGTTTTTTGTTCCCGACCCATAAGGGGTCCGCAGGATCCAGGTTGAGTACTCGATGATCTTTGACATAGACCTGTGGCACTCGATCATTCGTCGTCGGCAGTAGAAAGCAGGTATCAAAACCGATTTCCAGAGGCCCCGGTTTCAACTGACCGTTCCAGTCTGGTCCCGATTCGTCTCCCAGCCCCAGATGCCATTTACCAATCACAGCGGTGGCATAACCCGCACGTTTGAGGATGGACGCTATCGTTTCGGTTCCCGGTTTAATAATTGCAGGTGCATTGGGAGGCGCGATCCCGGTACGTTTCCCCCGAAATGCATAAGTACCGGTCAAAAAGGAATAGCGTGTTGGAGTACAGGTCGAAGCAGAACAGTATCCACTGGTAAACCGCAGCCCCTCTTGCGCCAGTCGATCGATGTGAGGCGTTGAAAGTGCAGTAGCACCATAACAGGAAACATCACCATACCCCAGGTCATCCGCCATAATCACAATGATATTTGGTGACTCGGCACGAGCTTCCCTGTCAACCAGGCTCAAAGATACTGAAATGAACAGGAGCAAAGTCAGTCGCAACATAATGCTAGTCTCAGTCTTTGTCATTTGGGAAATAAGTTTGGTTTTCAACATAACCAGTCGCTTCCTGAAACAGTTTCTGGTGAATTTATCAATTATCGACTGGTGAAATCGCAATCGCGTTTCGAGAGAAGGCGATCGCACGCGGTCCCGAGGCACCAATCATCACTGCTTCAATCAGTGGTTGATTCACCCCCTCATCTGCAGTCCAGTTAACCAGGAAGTTAGCCCCGGATCCACCGGTACTGTCCTTCTCTTCCACCAGGAATTCGATTGTCTGGAAGGGAGTAAGCCTGATGGGCTGCTCGAGGTAGGATTTCACCAGTTTTCCGTCGGTATCAAAATATTCGATCGATGTAATGATGACCGGTTGATCACGATTGATGTTACGAATGCTCAAAGTCGTTTCGAGCAAAAGTGGTGACCCGCCGTGATAATAGATGTGTGAGTAGCAGGGAACATACAGGGACTGGCTGCGAGTCAGTTTTTCCAGATCTGCTTTGTCAGCCTGATACTTCTTAAGGTCCGGGGGCTGATAACTGCGTGGCGCTACATACGCAAGCTGATTCTGGACCTGTGCAAATCGATTATCCAGATAAACGGCACCGCCGATAAAAACCAGGATTAGCGCTCCGAGCAAAAGGAACAGAACATACCACTTCTCCCACAACCACAGAAACCAGTCGGGGTACTCCTGTTTGACTTGCATGGTGCACTCGCTTTCTATTTCACACAACTCTCACAGCCCGGTCTTAGACTGTGTCCAGTTTTACTGTAGCGTCTCCAGG
>JAGQQP010000536.1 GCA_020426085.1 Planctomycetaceae bacterium
AACCATCCAGGGTGCCATGCTCATCGCGAACGGAACGCAGAATCTTGATCGCACAATCGCGGGCTGCTGCCTGACCTTCTTCCACAGATACATTCTCGCCCAGCTTTCCTTTCTGATCGCTGACATGCCCTGATGTCATCAGTAGATTACCGCTGCGAATGCACAGATTCAGATATCCTGGTTCAATTGGTTCAAAGACCAGACCTAACTCAGCCGCTTTTTGTTCAACAGACATTCTCGACTCCTTCTTTTGCAAACAGTTTCTCAATCGACCAGAACGAACTGCCAGACCGCAGTCGTCATCCCCATGACATCAACATTTGACATCCCCATGACATCAACATTTGACAGCCTCCATCAAATGATGTCTGCTGCATCGCTGAAAAGCGCACCCGTCATTCAGGATTAAGCCAATGTAGAATGATCGAGAGCAGATTACAATCCTGCGAGATCAGGTATAGAACTGGAACTCACCAGAAGGGGCAAACGCATTCTGAAAATGCTGAATTTCCGGTTGTGACTGCTCTGCACTCCAGATAATTGAGATCACATCAAACCGCGCCGGCTGCGATAAAAGCTGCTGTTTTTTCAGAAAAATACCTGCCAGACGAGTCAGTTGTTTCTGCTTCTGCAACGTTACCGCTTCAAAAGGCTGGCCTTTCGCGTCGCTCTTGCGGGTTTTGACTTCGATAAAGACGATCGTCTCACCATCGAGGGCAATCACATCGATTTCCCCCTGCTCCGTGCGGTATTGCCGGGCAATGATCGAATATCCCAGTTGCTTCAGAAAGCGAACGGCAGCCCGTTCGCCTTTGTCTCCCAGTAATCGACTAAGCCATTTTCCAGCCATACGCGAATACCGCCAACCGGGGTAATGCCGTCCCATGCAAAGAGGGCATCGGACAGCTGATTCAGGAGCACTGAAACAGCGTCAGTGCTCCTGTTGCGTTTTCGATGTTACTCTGCGTCTTTGACTTTGGCGCGGCGTTCGACCAGACGGGTTGCCTTACCAACGCGATCACGCAGGTAGTACAACTTGGCGCGACGGACGCGGCCGTGGCGTTTGATTTCCAGCTTGGCGATTTTGGGGGAATTCACGGGAAAAATTCGTTCCACCCCTTCACCGGCAACGATGCGACGTACAGTGAAGTTTTCACGTGTCCCACCACCACGACGGGCAATGACCACACCACTGAAAATCTGAATGCGCTCTTTGTCACCTTCCTGGATTCGTGTATGCACATCAACGGTGTCGCCGATTTCAAACTGAAGTGGCTCTTCGCGAAGGCTGGATGCTTCTACTTTTTTCAATAATTCCTGCATGACTCAAAGTCCTCTTGGTACATTCTCTGGAGCCCTGACCAGGACACCTCTGATGCACTGTTTACAATATCTGGTTTAAGTTGAATTTGATTCCGATTCAGTTAACAGGTCACTGCGTCGTTCACGAGTTCGCAACAGGCTCTGCTCATGACGCCAGCGGGCTATTTCCTGATGGTTTCCACTTAACAATACTTCCGGAACTTCCATTCCACGAAAGTTTTGAGGCCGCGTGTACTGTGGATATTCCAGCAGGCCCGATTCCGAAAAGGAATCGTATTTGGCACTGCTTTCATCACCCAGTACTCCCGGAATTAACCGGATCACGGTCTCAATAATCAACATGGCCGGCACTTCCCCTCCGTTGGTAATGAAGTCACCCGCCGATATTTCCATTGGCTCAAGACCAATGCGGATTCGTTCGTCGAACCCTTCGTATCTTCCACAAAGTAAAGTCAGTTGCCGTTCTTTCGATAATTCCTGCGCCAGACTCTGATTCAATGTCCGCCCCTGGGGGGTTAACATGATCAACTTTCCAGGCTCAGGAACAACTTCCCGAACATGCTCTACACATTGAAACACTGTGTCACAGCCAATCAGCATTCCCGGTCCACCACCATAAGGGCGGTCATCTACCGAGGCATGTTTGTCTGTGGCCCAGTCTCGAAAATTCCAACGCTGAATCTCAACCAGTTGATTCTGGATGGCCCGTTTCAGCAGGCCCTGCTCCAGATAGCTGTCAAACAGTTCGGGAAACAAAGTCAGAATATCGAATCGCATAATGCTCTCTCAGAGCGTAACTGTTTCAAAACAACTCGGAAATTACTCTTCCGAGGGTGTTTCTTCGGCAGCAGCTTCTTCCGAACCGGCTTCGGTTGCTTCTGCTGATGCTTCTTCTGCTTCTGGTTCCGGCTCGGGAGCAGGTTCTTTGGGAGCAGTCAGAGGTGCAGGAGCAGCCGCTGTACCAAATTTGTTTTTCTTGACCTTTTTGATCAGTGTGGCCACGTTTTCCGATGGCTTGGCACCCACTGACATCCAGTAGTCAACGCGATCCATGTTGATTTCAACGCGTTTTGACTTGTCGGCAACTGAAGTGTCGTAGGTTCCGATTTCTTCAATTGCTTCTCCATCACGCTGCTTGCGTGAATCCATTACACAAATACGATAGAAGGGGCGATGCTTACGTCCCATTCTCTTCATACGAATACGAACTGCCACTAAATTCTCCTTTAGGAAACAAACTCTTATCTTATGGAAGATACAAAATATAGCGATAGACGCTCAGTCAAAAACAGCAAACACCGTCAGTCCGACTAACGGTTTTTCTTTCGCTGCTTCTTCTTGTTTTTACGATCTTTTTTCTTTTTCTCCCGCAGCTTCAGAGGATCGCCCCCCCGCTTGCTGCGTTCTTTTTTCTTGTTCATGCCTCCCATCGGGTCCATCATGGCTCCCGACGAAAGTTCTCGCATGGCTTTCATCTTGTCACGCATGCCCATGCCGGCCATTTTCTGCATCATGCCCGCCATGTTGTTGAAATCTTTCACCAGACGACTGATATCCGCGGGGTTCGATCCACTCCCCATCGCGATACGGCGACGACGACTGTGGTCGATCAGACTGGGATCTTCCCGTTCTGCCGGGGTCATCGAACTGATGATTGCGTCGATCCGCTTCATTTCTGAACCAGGATCCACGTCCGGATTCGTATCCATCAGACCGCCCATACCGGGAATCATTTTCATGATCTCCCGCATCGGCCCCATTTTGCGGATGGTTGCCATCTGCTTCTGGAAGTCATTCAGGCTGAATTTTCCGGCAGCCATCCGATTCTGCAGATCGGCGGCTTCCTCTTCATTAAACTGTTCCTGTGCTTTTTCCACCAGGGAGACGACATCGCCCATCCCCAGAATGCGGCCGGCCATCCGGTCAGGGTGGAACTGCTCCAGACGGTCCAGCGCTTCGCCGACACCGATAAACTTGATCGGGACGCCGGTGACTTCTTTGACACTCAACGCAGCCCCGCCACGCGTGTCACCGTCCAACTTGGTCAGGATGACGCCATCCAGTTCCAGAGCTTCATTGAATGCTTTCGCACTGTTGACAGCATCCTGCCCGGTCATCGCGTCACAGGCAAAGATCACCTGGTCAGGCTGGAGCTTGCGTTCAATCTGCTCCAGTTCTTTCATCAGGTCGGCGTCAACGTGCAGACGACC
>JAGQQP010000537.1 GCA_020426085.1 Planctomycetaceae bacterium
ACCGCGTCCGTCGTATGGAAAATGGAGAACCATCCTTCTTCCCTCATCAACGGAACACTGGCCTGGGCTTTCAGCAGTCAGCATACCGGGGGAGCCCACTTCCTGCTGGGTGATGGCGGCGTCCGATTCCTCAGTGAAAATATTGACGGAACGACTTATGAGAATCTAGGAAAAATCAGCGACGGAAATGTGATCGGCGAATTTTAACTTCCGGCTGATGTAAAAATCTTTAAACAAAAAACTCCCCGATTCCATTTGAACCGGGGAGTTTTTTTATGGTCACATTTCCTGATTAAAGGATGAACTTACTGAGGTCTTCATCTTCCACAATCGAATGCAGTTTCTGTTGAACATAGGGTGCGTCGATCACGATCTTTTTCGTTTTGAGATCGGGTGCTTCAAAGCTGACCTCTTCCAGCAGACGCTCCAGAATTGTATGCAGCCGACGGGCACCAATATTCTGCGTCGTCTGATTCACTTCAAACGCGATTTTTGCCAGCTCTTCCAGACCATCCTGTTCAAACTTGATCTTCACGCCCTCAGTTTCCAGCAGTGCCTGATACTGCATTGTGATCGAACTGGTTGGCTCGGTCAGAATTCGGAGGAAATCGTCGCGTGTCAGTTCCTGCAGTTCGACTCGAATCGGAAAACGCCCCTGCAGTTCCGGCATCAGGTCGGAAGGTTTCGTGCGATGAAAGGCTCCGGCGGCAATGAACAGCATATAGTCCGTCTTCACCGAGCCACTCCGTGTCTGCACGGTCGTCCCTTCCACAATAGGCAGCAGATCGCGCTGTACCCCCTGACGACTGACGTCACCACCGCGATTGCCCCCTTCTTCCGAGGTGCAGATCTTGTCAAGTTCGTCGATGAAAATGATCCCACTGCGTTCCGCCAGTTGCACAGCTTCTTCGGCAATCGCATCTTTATCCATCAAGCCTTCGACTTCCTGCTCGAGCAGTACGCCGCGTGCTTCTTTCACGGACATTTTACGATGCTTACTTTGCTGAGGCATGATGCGTTCGAACATCCCCTGCAGATCCACGTCCATCTGGTCCATCCCCATGTTGGAAAAGACCTGCACGGGGGAGCTTTTCTGGTCAACGGAGATTTCCACTTCCTTCTCTTCCAGCGCCCCCTGGCTCAACATTTTCCGAAATTTGTCGCGAGTCCGCTCGTAGCGTTCCTGCGAATTTTCTTCCTTGCCGTCCTCGGTAGATTCACTGTAAGACGCTTCCCATTCCGGTCGGGGAATCAGCAGATCGAGCAGCCGTTCTTCGACGCGGACTTTGGCTTTGTCGACCAGTTCCACCCGTTTCTTTTCGCGAACCAGATTTTTCGCCGAGTCAACCAGATCGCGAACCATGCTTTCTACATCGCGTCCATAGTAACCCACTTCGGTATATTTAGTCGCTTCGACTTTAATGAAGGGGGCATTGATCAACTTTGCCAGCCGACGAGTGATTTCCGTTTTCCCGACGCCTGTCGGCCCGATCATAATGATATTTTTAGGCGTGATTTCATTCCGCAGTTCATCAGGCAGCTGCTGCCAGCGCCAGCGGTTTCGTAAGGCGATCGCGACGGCGCGTTTGGCGTCATCCTGCCCGACGATATGTTTATCCAGTTCCGCGACGATCTGTCGAGGTGTTAACTCTTGCACTGCAGCTCCTCCACGATGATATTATTATTCGTATAGATATCGATGTCTGATGCGATTCCCAGCGAAGTCTTCACAATTTCTGCAGCCGACAGTTGGGAATGTCCGACCAGCGCCCGGGCTGCCGCGGTCGCGTAATTGCCACCGGAGCCAATGCCGATGATTCCATCTGAGGGAACCACCACATCTCCCTGACCGGTAATCAGCAGGCTGTGTTCGTCATTCACGACGATGATCAACGCTTCCAGCTTTCTCAACACGCGATCGGTTCGCCAGTCGCGTGCCAGTTCGGTTGCCGCCCGGGGCATATTACCGGGATAGTCCCGGGCTTTAACTTCGAAGCGTTCCAGTAGTGAAAACGCATCGGCGGTCGATCCGGCAAAACCACAGACAACCTGCCCGTCAAGAATCTTTCGAATCTTGCGGGTATCGCTTTTCATCACCGTGTCGCCGTGAGTCACCTGTCCATCTCCGCCGATGGCGACCTGACCATTATGACGCACTGTTAATATCGTTGTGGAACGCCATTTCTTTTTATCTTTGGAACCCATATCACTGTTTTCATAAAAAAATTGCTGAAGTTTCAAGCGATAAACTACCGCGGCATGACACCATAGAACAGTCCCACCAGACATGCAAGTTAATGCGGAAGTTAAGGCAGGAGTAACCTGTTCGTGGCTGTATCTTACCGGATCAGGCAGGCATATC
Source organism: Planctomycetaceae bacterium (assembly GCA_020426085.1). Taxonomy (GTDB): domain Bacteria; phylum Planctomycetota; class Planctomycetia; order Planctomycetales; family Planctomycetaceae; genus Gimesia. Next base: position 2,363 of record JAGQQP010000537.1, read on the forward strand.
GCTTTTGATGCATTATATACCGGAACGTTAACCAGCGATCATAGTCTTTCAGGAACACGTTTTTCAATCGCAGCTGACTCGTATGTTAACTGCCTGATGGTTGCAGAAACGGATTCTGTAGCCGTTCCGATCAGGAAATCAGCACTTTTCTGAAGCGAGAAAGCAAAAAACCCTTCTTCACAGGAAGAAGGGTTTAATTTGAACAAGTGTTTTGGACAGTTGGTCTGCCTGCAGACTAAGCCAGAATTCCGTGGGCCACATGGCCGGCAATATCGGTCAGGCGGAAATCACGGCCCGCATAACGGTACGTCAGTTTTTCGTGGTCCATACCGAGCAGATGCAGCAGAGTAGCATGGAAATCGTGAATGTGCATCTTATCTTTGGCAGCATAGTAACCGAACTCATCAGTGGCACCATATTTGAAACCGGATTTCACACCACCGCCGGCAAGCCACATAGTGAAGCCTTCCGGATTGTGATCGCGTCCATTTTTCCCCTGTGCCGTCGGAGTCCGACCGAACTCGCCCCCCCAGATGACCAGGGTGTCATTCAGCAGTCCACGCTGCTTGAGATCTTTCAGCAACCCGGCAATGGGCTTGTCGACTTCTTTGGCATTTTTTCCGTGCCCTTCCAGCAGGTTGCCGTGCTGATCCCACTGCACTTTCTGGTCGCTGTGGGAAACCTGAATAAAACGCACACCCCGTTCGGCAAAACGCCGGGCCATCAGGCACTGTCGACCGAAATCAGCGGTTTTCTCTTCATCCAGTCCGTACATCTTCATGGTGGCTTCGGTTTCGCCGGAGATATCCTGAATCTCGGGGACTTCTTCCTGCATGCGGAACGCCAGTTCGAACGAGCCAATGCGATCGTTCAGTATCTGGTTGGGACCGGTCTCTTCCTGGTGCATGCGGTTCAGATCGTTCAGGAAATCCACCTGTTTCCGCTGAACTTTACGGGAGAGAAAATCATTTTTGATATATTCAATCTGCGCCTGTTTGGCAGCAACCGCCGCATTGCCCAGCGGCGTTCCCTGGTAGGTTGCCGGCAGGAACGCAGAACTCCAGTTCTTCACACCGCCGTGTGCCAGAGTCGGACAGATTGTAATGAAGCCGGGCAGGTTTTGATTTTCGGTCCCCAGTCCATAAGTCACCCAGGAGCCCAT
>JAGQQP010000538.1 GCA_020426085.1 Planctomycetaceae bacterium
TTTGATTCAGTGTCCAGCTGGTCGTTGTTCAACTGAGACTTGGTATCCAGATTGGACTTGGCATCAATCTGTGCGTCTTTACCCGGCACTTTCGGTGCTGGATTAGTGACTTGGCCTGCGGCCTTGGACTGTGATTTCAGTGCAGCGCCTGCTCCATCCAGAGGAGACTGGGCAGACAGCATTGCAGGACTGATTCCCAGAATGGCGGCAGCGGCTAACAGTTTTATGTTTCGGCGTAACATTTCATTTCCTTCCATATTGTTGTTTCGTATTAAAGTGGTTTCATTCCTGGCCACGATGGAAGAGAATTGCAAAGGCTATGCCAACTTCAAAAATACCCCAAAAAAAGGCGAAAATCGGCTAAAGTGCGACAGGTTGTCTGAAATGAAAAGCAGATCTGCTGATTGTCCATCACACAGCTGGATGATCAGCGAACAGCTCGCTCTTAAACCAGCCACCAGATTTGAGAAGTCGTCCCTGAATGGATCACGATTGCTCATGTTTCATACTGATGTATATGTGACAGGAACGCGCACCGGCATGTTGAGACTGCCGTCACAGTAATTCGCACGGTGATCTGATGAGATGAGAAGTAGAACTCAGGCTTTGGGGAAGGCAGGAAGAATAAACTCTACTTCATCTGACTGAGGACAATCTTATCAAACAGTTTATCGCTGAAGAGTCGTTTGACCCGGGGGAGCAGTTTGGCATCCAGCGTCGTCGCGTAACGGGTTTTGGGTTTTTTCGCTTCGATGGCTTTGATTACGGCGTTCGCAGTGCTTTCCGGCCCTGGACTTTTTGAATAAAGATCGCCGGTGAATTTGCGAAAGGCGGCAACCAGCGGTTTGTAATCTTCCGCGTGGTCCAGGCTGTCCAGCGTGGCGAATGCGACTTCGTCAAATTCGGTTTTGACGGCCCCCGGTTCGATCACGACGACATCGATCCCCAGCGCTTTGACTTCCATCCGCAGCGCATCGGAGAAGGCTTCGACCGCGTGTTTTGTCGATGCATACCAGCCCAGCACCGCGGTCGAGACGTGGCCGACCACCGACGCAGTGTTGATAATTCGTCCGGAACCCTGTTTCCGCATCTGGGGGAGCACCGCCTGTACGAGTCGCCCCATGCCGAAGACGTTGACATCGTATTGACGCTGAATCTCTTCCAGGGGAACATCTTCAATCGTGCCATACGAACCGTAGCCCGCGTTGTTGAACAGCACGTCAATGCGCTGCTGTTCTTCGATCACCTTTGCGACACCGGCGTTGACCGATTCGGTATCCGTCACATCCATATGCATGATATGCGCGCCCAGGGATTCCAGGTCGCGCATTTTCTCGACCCGACGGGCGGCGGCATAGACCGTGTAACCTTTCGCCAGCAGTTTTTCCGCAACCAGTTTTCCGAATCCGGCGGACGCTCCTGTGATTAATACCGTTTGCATGGTGTTCTGACTCCATTCATGTACCTGGTTCGATTGATTGATGATCCGACAGCAGCCGACGAATCAGTTTCGCATCGTATCAGACACCGATAAGCTGTCAATCGAGGTCTTGGGGAGAGAGTAATCCCGTGGTGAGGTAAAATACCTGTCTCATTCCGTCAAAACACCTCACCGAAATTAGTTGATATCAGGAAACGGGATCTCCTGAAGGGCATAGTGGAATTCAAGAAGAAAGTCGGCTGTCGTAAAGTAAAAGTGGGATATTATGAAATTCGGTGATAATTGATATGCAATGTTGATTTGGATTTTCGTAGACTGATAACGATTATTCTGTGTCACATTTCTTGAAGAACAAACAACACGATGAGTATCCAAAGACCTGTTGTAGAAGTCATCGATAAATCGATGGTAGAGCTTTTGCAGAGACAGTCTCCCGAAGAACGACTGCTGATCGCCGCTGAAATGTGGGAGACGGCACGAGTGATGGTGCGTGGATCGCTGGCTCAGGAGCATCCGGAATGGAACGAGTCAACACTCAATCGCGAGGTGGCGAAACGACTCTGTCATCGAGAAGTCAGACACCTTTATGAGTGAAATGAGACCTTATGTTCTGATGCAGACCATGGTCGATTTTCTGGAAAGGGAATCTATCCCTTATCGTATCGTGGGGTCGATGGCGAGTATCATTTATGGTGAACCCCGATTTACCAATGATGTTGATATTCTGGTTGATCTGACTTCTGAAAAGATAGAACCGCTTTGCCAGGAATTTTCACTTCCTGATTATTATGTATCAGCTAAAACTGCACAGGAAGCAATTGTCTCTCGAAAGCAGTTTAATATCCTGCATTTTCCTACCGGGTTTAAAGTCGATCTGATTCTAACAACGGATTCAGATTTCAGCAGATTGGATATCTCTCTGGGAAAACGTATTACGAGTGCGGGCTTCTATGATGCGATGTTTGCATCTCCTGAAAATGTAATATTGAAAAAATTGCTGTTTTTTCAGCAAGGCGGTTCAGATAAGCATTTAAGAGATTGTGCGAGTATTTTATTGGTTCAGGGAGAAACAATAGACCAGAAATATCTCGATCAATGGGCAGAACAACTGGGTGTTTCCGATGAATTGGGTCTGGTACGTAGTTCACTGTAAATTGTGTATGCACAAAAAAACGCTCGCTGTCAAAAATGACAACGAGCGTTGTAAGCGAGGCCGACGGGACTTGAACCCGCAACCCCCGGATCGACAGTCCGGTACTCTAACCGATTGAGCTACGGCCCCAAAGTTTCACTTTGAGTTGTCAACGAGTTGTAGTGTCTAAGTCCGTTCCTGACAACTGACCGGAACAAATTTCCGACGGAATTGTTGGACACGTGTTGCACCGAAAAGGATCGGTCAATTGCAAATTTATCTTGAGCATCAGTGAAACTCAAGCGAGTTTCTACGAAGTTTCTTCACAATTTCAATTCGGGCAGACGTGGCCTGAATACAGCGTTTCACAGGTTTGCGTTTGTGGGTTGTACATCACGAGTCCGCCTGCCGCTTCGTCCATCCGCACGATACAGTCGGGATTTCCCTGCGCTGCCTGGCTGAGGATGGCTTCCACAGCTTGAACAGCTGCCACGACCTGACGATCCGCTGCCAGACTGTTGTATGTAAGTCCAGCATTGTCCGCGAATCTCTGCGCACGCTCGCCGCTGCCGAACTCAACGTGCGCCACTTCACGGAAGAATCGGTCAATGACTTCCACGCCATACCCCCGCTGAGAACGCTCACCCCAAGGTTCAAGGAAAGAGCCGTTGTAGTGATTGTTCATGTAGATCTTGAGTTCGAAAGGCGTTCTCCCTTCGACGGTACACTCCACACCACGTTTGCGGGAGTGACCGCTCCAGACCCCGTTATCGAAGCGGAACTGAACTTCCTGATCGACATAACCAGGGAAATTGTCGGGAGTTACCCAAGACGTATGAATATCGAAGGCGGCTTCGCGTCCGCTGTCGTATTCGTAAATCAGCCGCATCTGGACGCTGTCCCACGTTGGTCCGTCGGCGGGACCCACAAGCCCCCGTTGACCGG
>JAGQQP010000539.1 GCA_020426085.1 Planctomycetaceae bacterium
AGTACTGGAAACCATCCCCTTTGAACAGAACTCCAACGACTTCGTCTTTGACAGCCAGCTACTCGCACAGGCAGTCTATTTTCAATTCCGGGTGGGCGACATTCCTGTCCCCGTCCGCTACTTTCCCGAAGCATCCAGCATCAACTTCAAACGCTGCGTAAAATACGGCATAGGCACACTGGCAGTCCTCGCGCGTTTCTGGGCGCAGCGACTGCGAATCCGCCCTTCGAAGATTTTCTTCAGCAAGAAGAATGACTCTGACGCAGACAACCGGGTACAACTGCAATAAAAATGTTTTGCAGCTGCCCCGTATGATTACTTCAGAGTTGATTTACCTTACGCTGGTGGAGCGGGATCTGACTTACCGCGTGTGAAATGCACGATGATGGCAAGTCCAATAAAGACTCCCAGAGCAACAAATCCATAAGTTGCGAAAGGAGTGGATTTAATACTCCAGACACAGCCGAAGGTCGCCAGCAGGGTAGAAATGCCCATCGCCAGGTTCCAGGCCACACGTTTGCCCCCTGTGGGAATCCGATCTCCCAGAATTTTCGGTGAGTTCATCATGAAGAAGAACGTCGCATAAGCGATCGGCAGCAGCACCATTCCAAACATCGACGTCGGCACCGCCAACCAGGCTTTGGCATTTGAGTCGCCCCAGATAAAAGGTCCCGCAATGCCAGTCAGCGCGGGCATAAAACAGCCAATGCGATGGAATGTTCCCCGCGGTTCAACCCCCAGCATTTCGCAGAATACAAAGCCATTGATCAACATCAGAATGATGATCGTCGAAATGGCCATCGCGACAACGCCCAGACCGAAGACGACCTGTGAAACTGTAGCCCCCGCCAGCGGTTTGAGTGCCGCCGCTAACTGGAACGCATCCCGGTTCACCAACATGGCGGCCAGTTTTCGTTCCGGTAATGGCAGATCCGCCCGCTTCTGTTCCAGAGCGGTCGAGTCTTTCGACAATTCATCCCATTCAGCAGCGGGCACTTCCGTTTTTATACGGGCATCCAGCAGCTTGTTGTATTGTCCCAATAAACCGGGATCTGCCTTTACAACCTGACCTTCGGCATTTTTTTCACCCAGCAATCCCGCTGCGGGTTTTGCATGAAACTGAGAGGCTGCAGCAATCACAACACAACTGGTGGCCAGTACAAAAGGGATAAATAACCCGGTCGCCAGGTCGAACATTGCCAGACCACGGAAATCTTTATCCCAACCTTTGGCCCGCATCGAATAAGGCAGCAGGAAGGTCATATTGATCCCGACCGCGGTCGCGGCAGCGGTAATCATCACTTTCTGCTGATTTCCGACAATCAGGTTCTTCCAATACTCAGCATAACCGCCGGCCTGTGACAGCACTTCGGAAAACTCAGGTGAAGGATTGGCAAACAGACTGAAGTTCGGAATATAGCCGGCTAGAATTTTTCCCCAGTCCAGATCATTCGTGGAAATACTCATTTTGAGAACGACGCCGAAGAAACAGAGGACTACAATTCCCACAAGGATTTTCAGGATCGCTTCGAACAGTTTGATACCCCATCCGCCAGAATCGTAAAACCAGATGACAATTGCCGAGATCACAAACAGGACTGCTACCGCTGAGATCAGACCATTCTTGGGGTCACCAAAGAGTTCGGGCGCCAGATTCTGCTGCAGAGCTGCGGTCCCTAACGCATACTGAGGCATAATCCAGACCAGATTCGCCATCAGGGTAGCTATTGCCCAGCCCCACCCCAGCACGGGGTTGATATGAGTATTGATCGCAGCAAACGGACGTTCTTTAGTTGACAACGCCACATAACCAATGGCACTCAACATGATCACACCCATGATCATCGCTACCGGCTGCAACCACATCAGATGATAGCCGGAAAGAATTCCCAGATAGAGACCGCCGGCCAAAGATCCGCCCCCCAGAGTAATCGCACTCTGTAACCAGCCAGGACCGGAAAGCTTCGTGTAGGCCATGATCTTGGCACCGGTCCCCTTAGCTTTCGCGTCCAGGATCAGTTGACGGTCTTGTTCAATCCGTGAATTTGCTGTTTCATCTGTCATTGCAAACTCTTGCTATATCAAGGTTTATTTAAGTTACTTTACAATACTTTGTTCAGAACGTGGAAAGAACCAAGGTAACCACTTGGCTGTTGAGAATCAAGCAACGTTGATTGATTGCCAGTTGAGCTTATCGATCTGTAATGTAAAGGTGTACGAGTGCTGCAAACGTATGAAACGTCAGCGCAGAAGTGAGTGTGGGGGGAAGATCACATCCGGGAGGAAAACCAGCGCGTCCCCCGGACAGAGACTGCCCGGGGGATTGAATCGCTGCAAGAAATTACTGTTTGAGGCTTCCCGAAACAGTAATGATCAGATTGGCGGGATCAATATATTTTGCGAACGCCTTCTGGGCCGCATCCGCTGTCACCGCGTTGACTTTTGTTTCCAGTTCGGAATAGTAGGTCATATTCCGATCAGCAAACAGATTGGTTGCCAGGATGGATGCCAGAGAAGCATCACTGGTTCGTGAAACCTCCTGTTGTTCCAGATAACCTTTCTGAGCATTGGCCAGTTCCTCAGCTGTGATCCCTTTCGCGATCAGCAAAGCCAGCTCTTCCTTAATAGCGGTTTCCACCTTTTCCATGTTGTCCGGATTACAGCTGGCGTACAGGGAAATCGAACCGCGGGAATCCACGTTATCCGCATGAATAAATGCGCCGACACCATAGGCCAGACCTTCTTTCTGACGGACACGATCTCCCAGACGTGAGGAAAGACCACTCGATCCCAGCACCGAGCCAGCCACGATCAGATCGGGATACTCGGGAGAGCTGCTGTTCATCGGGAACGTCAGACCGGCAAAGTAGAACGCATTCGCTTTGTCGGGAATAATAATTTCCGTCAGTTTACCCGGAATCGCATGGGGTTCTGCAGGGATATGTTTATAGGGAGCAGGTGACTTCCAGTCATCCAGCATGGATCCCAGTTGGGCATAGACTTAGTCTTCAGAGAAGTCGCCGACAACAGCGATTTCACCTACAGAGCCGCCGATGAAGTTTTCATACAGCGATTGCAGATCACTCTGAGACAAAGCTTTGATCCGCTCAATTTCCTGTTCGATCGTCGGCACATAGCGGGGATCGGATTCCGGATAGGGACGAAGCTGACTTCGTACCGAGAGAATCGCCCGAGACTGAGGATCGGTTTTCTGTTTTTTTTTTTTTTTTTTCTGCTGCGATTTCAACACATCCAGTTCGTTTTCCGGCAGGGTTGGCTCGCGAAGGATTTCCTTGAGGATGCTCAACACTTTGGAAAGACTCTCACTGCGGGTTTTGATCGCGACATTGATTTCGCCGGGTGAACCGGAAATGCTCAACTGGGCACGCAGCTTATTGAGTTCATCTTCAATCTGCTGACGTGTCCTGTTTTTTGTTCCCCGCTTCATAACAGCAGGCAGAAATTCGCAGGCGGTCTTTTTGCCCTGCAGGCTTTCCAGGTCCCCATAGCGGAGCGT
>JAGQQP010000053.1 GCA_020426085.1 Planctomycetaceae bacterium
TTCAGGGCAAAGTCCATGCGGTTAATATTTTTTATTGCGTCACCCGCAGTTCGTTCAAGGACAGTTACTACCAGTATCTGAACGCCGGATTTAAAATCCCCTTCTCAACGGGAACCGACTGGTTTCAATATGATTTCTCACGCGTCTATGCCAGACAAACGGGTCCGGTTACGACATCCTCCTGGTTAACCAGCCTGCGGGCAGGTCGCACATTCATTACGAATGGACCGTTACTGGACCTGCGCGTGAATGATCAAATGCCAGGTGACCAGTTGAAACTGACGGCGGCACAGAATCAGATTCATATCCAGGCGGCAGGACGGGGACGGGTGGATTTCCAGAAAATCGAGCTGATCCACAACGGAAACATCATTCTGACTCAGCCCTCATCACCGGTGGGTAATCACTTCGAGGCGCACATTGATCAACGCATTCCCATCAGTGGTCCCGGATGGATCGCCTTACGCACACCTTCCCCATCCGTTCCCCCCGATCCCGCACGCCAGCAGAAAACTCCGCTCAACGAACTGGGCCGCGAACTTTTTTCTCATACCAGTCCTGTCTACCTGGAATGGGAGGGGCAGATTTTGCGTAATCGAAAACAGTCGCAGGCATTTCTGACAGAAATGACACAAAATCGAGAAAAAATTGCGAAACAGTTTCTGTTTGCCGATGAACAGGAACGGGCCCAGGTACTGGACGTTTACTCTGATGCGATCGAAATTCTCAGCCGACAACTGAATTCTGAGTAGCCAGATCTCTGTTCGACTCTTGAGTCTGAAGCGTGATTTTCCTAGAATAACCGGCCGGGCAGTCAGCGTGAAAAACTGCCATCTCTGTATTCAGAAAGAGTTTTGAAATGAACCGATTCAAACTGACACTGGTTATGTTGTTTACTCTCGCCCAGTGCCCACAGCTGTTTGCTCACCCGGGACACGGTACTCAGGAAGTCGCCAATCCCAATGGAATTCTGCATTATCTGACTGAGCCGGTTCACCTGATTCCATTCATCGGCGTCGCTGCATTTGTTGGCCTGTTGTTTGCCGGTAAGAAATATCTGCAGCGATCACGCGACCAGCGCCAGAAAGTGACCGTTCGCGTAGAAAATCGTCGTAAGTAAACCGTTCAGTTCACTGCTGCTTTCGCGCGCTGCAGATACGTTTGAATGGCGCGCTGGTAAGCCTGCTCTGCTGCCTGCCGTTCTGATTCTGCAATTTTCAGATGTCGATTTTTCCAGAGCAGCTTGATGGTCTCCGCGCACCACAGTGCGCTGTCGCGTGAAGCACGTATCGGCTGTTCCGCAATAATGACATTCACCGGATTGGTATGCAGCTGAGGAAACTGCCGCAATGCAATCCAGCTGCTGGACTCTACCGGAACATCGAATTGCAGGGAATGAATTTTTCCATCGGCGGGAACGCTCTGCTTCGCTATCACTTTTCCATTCACCACAATTTCCACGAGTCGTTTCCCGGCGGTGACATATTCGGAATTGCGCGGTGCATGCAGCACTCGTGTGTCTCCCGCTGCCCGACGGCCTTCGGGGGGATCGAGCAGACCATAGGCAACCGCACGGGGCATTTCGGGCGCAAACGCGACTTTCGCTTCGATCTTCACCCGGCCCGGCTGCTCCAGCTGAATCTCTTCAAAACCGGGTGCGACCTCATTGACCTGGAACTCTAATGCGTGCGCATAACCGTCGGAAACATAACTGCGTCCCTGCCGGATTCCCTGACACCACTGTGTAAAATCGACTTCCGTCTGCTGACCGAGTTGCACATAAACTCGACCCTGACCGACACGACGGCTGCTCATGCAGGGAAAATCGGTTTCGCCACTCACCTTCAATGGAAAGCCACAGTTTAAAATATGATACCAGGTATTCCATTCCGGTATGCGTTCGGTATCCATGGCACTGATGAAGTCACAAACCCCTTCCGCCGTGCTGACACAAATCTCCATCGCACCACCCCCGTTCATTTCGGGAACCGCCAGGTTTGGCAGATGGTCAGCAACTTCTTCCAGAGCCTGCGTTAGTTCATCCAGCGACAGCTGACTGTTTCCATCCGCATCAATTGTGGAAAAGGCAGCAGGCAGGAGTCCTGTTGCCGCTTCTTCCGAACTGAGTGTCTGCGACTTGTCGTGATCCAGTTCCTGAATTAATCGTTGCGCCGCGAGAGGAGGATTGACGCGTAATGCCGAATGAGGAAAACCGGTCACGCCCCCCTGCTCTTTACACCATCGCAGTACGGGTACCGTCCAGCTCGGCCAGCCGGTCGTGGTTCCCAGGGTGCCGGGATACGTCTGATTCTGCAAGTTCAACAGACAGACATGCCCCAACGCTGCCGAGCCGAAACCACTGATTTCCAGATCGTATTTGAGCAGAGTCAAAGGTTCGCTGACCCGATCAGCCGTCGAAGCGAAAAACTGACGCTGGACATCAAAGCAAGGCCCCCAGGTCAGAACACAGCCGACATTCAAACCTTCCCCCTTGACCTGATTGAACATGTCCTGCGGCGTGACTCCCTTGGTAGGATTATCATAATGAGCACAGCCGGCGGCATGAATGTGATGATCACCGGAATAAAATCCGAATTCGCGGGGGTTCACCCAGCGTTTCAGATTCACTTCCAGAGTCTGCTCGGTTTCTGCAGAGACGTTGACCTTGCGAGTCAGCCTCTGGTATTCCGGACCGCGACTGAACTCCATCTCCAGTTCGCTGGCAGGCAGCATCACGGTGTCACCGTCCAGCCGATAAATCTGAGGTTGGAAAAAGAAATCGGGAGCCAGTCGTTTAGCCTGCAAAGGATAGACGCGTCCCTGCGCATCTCGAAACATCAGCCGCGCCGCGGTGGGTGTTCCGTCAAAGTCCTTGATCGAAAGTTTCACGGGAATCGCTGGTCGCACATCAAACAGGACAGGCACTTCGCCGCGAAAACCGATGTCCTGCGTACCCGCTCCGACATCGAAGCCGAGTGTCGCTTCCCGTTTCCCCGATTCATGGCAGTAAATGAGAGCAAGCACATATTCGACTTCCAGTCCGCTCAGTTTGACGGTCATCGGACTCGCCTGAAACAGTTCGACTTCCAGAAAACGATCTGCGGCACTGGCTTTGTTTTCGTTCCGGTTCAATTCCGGCTGGGCCTGCCGCTTGAGAGAATTCAAAGCAGCTCCCGAATACACGGGACCTGCCTGGGGACTGGAGATCTGCAGTTGCCTGGTCACCGTACTCTGGTTGACCACCTTCACCACAAACGGCGTAAAGCCTCCCTGCTGCAAAACAGCGACAGCAGGACCGCGGGCGACTTTTGTCCGTACTTCCGGGTTCAGCGAAACGAGGCACAGGACTTCCGAATCGAGCAACTTCTGAATCGCAGCAGCATCCCGTTGATCACAGGCAGTATTAAGTTTCTGAACCAGCGGCGCGGGTAACGGTGCCCCCAGGTAGTCCAGCGCAGCAATGAGCCGTTTGACATTTGCTGCCAGCGGCTGACCTTCCACTTCTTCGACCGGGAGAGACTCAGCCCGCAGATTCCCCGAAGCAAAGAACAACAACAGGCACACGAGCATCAAGGGCGCGCGTCCCGGTTTCGCATCAGCAGCAGTACGTTCGACGTTCATTACTGTTCCTCATCCGAGCTACAGCATGTCAGGCAATTGCTGTTTTACTCTACTGAAAATTTATGGATGGTGGTCTGTTCGTAAACCTGGCCCGGCTTGAGGATCGTGCTGGGAAACTCCGGCTGATTGGGGGAATTCGGAAAATGCTGTGCTTCCAGGCAGAGCCCGCCATTCTTGGGATAACCGCCACTGGCCGGTGTACCATCCAGAAAGTTCCCCGTATAGAACTGCACGCCAGGTTCGGTCGTCAGAACTTCCATCACGCGGCCCGACGCGGGATCTTTGACCCGTGCACAAAAGGCGGGCTGCTTTTCGCTGGAATTGACCACCCAGCAATGATCATAGCCCCCTTCCACCTGACCGATCCGCTCACCAATTTTATGAGCTGACGTAAAATCCATCGGAGTCCCCTTGACGGGCTTCAGTTCCCCGGTCGGAATCGCTTCGTCAGTCACAGGCAGATACTGATCACAGTTGAGAACCAGTTCATGATCCAGAATCGTCCCTGCGCCAGCCAGATTCCAGTAACAGTGATTGGTGACGTTGATAGGCGTTTCCTGATCGCTGGTCGCGGTGTAATCGATTTTCAGTTCGTTATCGTTATTCAAAGAATAGACGACCTTCAAAGTCAGTTTGCCGGGATAGCCTTCTTCCCCAGCGGGACTGACCAGGCTCAACCGCACGCCAACTTCGTCTTTCGTACTGAAACTTTCTGCAGCCCAGACTTTTTTGTCAAAGCCCGATTCACCGCCGTGCAGATGACTGGGAGGATTATTCTGAGCCAGTTGATATTCTTTTCCGTTGAGAGAGAATTTCCCGTCCTTGATGCGATTGGCATAACGACCGCAGATGGCACCGAAGTAGGGACCTTTTTTCTCATAACCAGCCAGCGAATCAAAACCCAGCGTGATATTTTCTGATTTCCCCTGTTTGTCGGGCAGATAAACCGAGGTCACAATCGCGCCATAGTTGATAATGTTGACGCTGGTTCCTTTATTATTTGACAGCAGGAACTGAGTAATCTCCTGACCATCCGCGGTGGTTCCATAGGGCTCTTCCTGAACGGTCAACTGAAATTCATTTCCGGTATTCATGTCTGCATCCTTCGCACTGGTTTGATCTGAAGCGGCTTTTCTGGAGTCGGGAGAGGGTGACTTTTCCTCTGAACAGCCTGTAAGCAGAATTAAAGCGCTGAAGATTCCACTCCAATATTTCCGTTGCATCATTAAAAGGTCCTCTCGCTACCGACGGGATGTAATTGACAGGCTCAGTTCAATTGTCTCTCCAGACCAGAATAACAAATCCTCCTGCAAATGTAATGCAGAAATGAATTCGTCAGCCACTATCATCCCAGAGACAAAACATCGGACTCCGGAAACCGAATTTCCGGCGCGAAAACAGCTTCGTGCAGCGAATCAGCGCCGCTGCTGCGAGATGATAAGATCCGGCGTTTTAACGCAACTTTAGTGAAGAATGGAATTCTTACAGGCACACTCAGAAAGCAAAATTCTTCGTGATGGAAAAATAGCAGAATTATTATTTACTTCCCTCGCTCAGGAATTCAGGGGAACTCATGTATTCGCCCGGACACTAAATTTAGGTTAATATTTAAAGACATTGATGTTAACATACATCGCAAATACCTAAAAACAAAAAACTTACGTCATTATTAAACAGAATCCACGATTCCTCCCCAAAACAAATGAGAGGAAGTTATAATTAAAGGCAGGCGATTTGATTTGGAGAATATGGGATTCTGTTCCAGAATCTTTACTAAATTCCCATCATTTCTCCTCTCTCTGGCGTAGTAATAGACAGAGCGTGTCAAATAACGCGGAGAGGGGAGGTAGACATGCAGTTAGAAATGGTCGATAAAAAAATTGAGGAACGAGACTCTTTGCCATCGGGGGGTGTCACCAGTGACGCTCGCCTGGTTGAAGCAGCTCGCAAGGGTGACGACAGCGCGTTTGGCGAATTGGTCCTGCGTTATGAGCGCAGATTAATTCGTGTGCTGATTCAGTTCGTCAAGAGCCCGGACCTGGCAGAAGATCTGGCTCAGGATACATTCCTGAAAAGCTATGAGCGTCTCGATCAGTTCGATACATCCAGGAGATTTGGTCCCTGGCTGTTCCGGATCGGTGTCAATCAGGCGCTGGACTACCTGCGAAAACAGAAGCGAAGAGGCTGGTGGCTGTTATTCAGTGACAGTCCCTCGGATACTCCTTTCGATCCCTCAGTGCCGGATCCAAGGAACAAAATTGATATTAACCAGGAAGTTCAGGCAATCCTTGAAGAAATTCCTGAAAAATATCGTACCGTGCTCGTATTGCGTGACCTGGAAAACTTTTCTACTTCGGAAATCGCTGCGATCCTGGACCGTAAAGAAGCAACCATTCGCTGGCGACTGGCAGAAGCAAGAAACCGTTTCCAGAAACTGTGGTCTAATCGTCAAAATGTAGAAAGCTCCATGTCGGGCAAGGAATAATAAGACATGTACTGCGCACAATGTAACGGTTTGAAATCGCGCGTCGCTCTAGCTGTCGGAAACGATCTCTCGGACGACGAACTCAAACTACTTGAAAAACAACTTAAAAACTGTGAGCAATGTCGCTCACAATACGATCAGCTGCAAAAAAGCTACGAAGCCCTGCAAAATCAGTTCGACAGTGCTCCTGTTCCTTCTTTGCAGGATAGTGTCTGGCCTCAGGTGTCTGCGAAAATTGCCGCCCGTCGCCGGAAAAACAGACCGACGCGGTTTAATGTTCTGCTACCGACGCTGACAACCATTGCCTGCTGTCTGGCTCTCATGCTGGTTACTAACAAACCTCGTTTAGAGCAACAGTCATTTGCCCCGGCAACTGAATCAATTCATCCCGTCAACGTTTTTGGAAACCAGAATTTCTCGAATGTAAACCTGCGTGACTTTCCGGATCAGCAGTGGGATGCATCATCACCCAAACAGATGCGGGAACACCAGCAGAGGCTGGAACATCAGATGAATCCTTATGGATACGAGTTACCTCGTCTCCGCCATGATTCCCCGAATTCCCACCAGTTGCATTCGGTAAAATTTTAAGTTCAACTCCCCATTCCTGAACTCAGGCTGGTCAATCGACCAGCCTTTTTTTTATGATATCAGCAAAGTCATATCCTATCATCAATCGGGTGACATGAATCTGTCTCAGGAATTGCACGCTGCTTATGTCGATCACCGTCTCACTAGCGTCACCGGAAGAGTGGCCTGAAGCTTCCGCACTGATCTTCACTGATGCAGAAGCAGCGGATCAGGACCTGCAAATCAGGGAGTTTCTCGATTCCATCAAAGCCGATCAAAATGGTCACAAACAGCTGCTGGTTGCCCGGGAAAAGGGAGAGCTACTGGGAGTAGGTGTCCTGATCTTTACCGATGCAGCGACGGCATTTATCTGGCCCCCCTTTACAGCAAGGACTGATTGCGCCGCAGCCTTACTGCAGGAGATGGCGGCCCGCATCGATCAGTCCGAAGTCAGTATCGGCCAGGCGCTGCTTGAACCGGGACAACTGAACCTGAGACGCTTACTGACGCAAAATGGATTCCCCCACCTGACGAATCTTTTGTTCATGCGACATCCTCTGACCGACGTGCGAAACCAGGGACTGCTGGAGTCGGAACAGATCCAATGTGTCCCTTTTGATGAACAGACAAATCGCAACCGCTTTCTGGCCCTGCTGGATCTGTCCCATCAGTTTTCCTTTGACTGCCCTGCGCTAAATCACTGCCGGACGGCGGAAGAATCCCTGGAATCCCATCGCAGTTCAGGAGATTCTGACCAGCAGCACTGGTACCTGTTTCAGCGGGAAAACAACGATCTGGGGGTGCTGCTGTTATCTGAACATCGGAGCGAGAATCTCTGGGAAGTGGTCTACATGGGAGTCGCGCCGGAACACCGTGGGAAAGGTTACGGTGCCGCTTTTATCGAGTTTGGCTTACAACAGGCCCTGGCCCATCATCAGTCTGCCCTGATGCTTGCCGTCGATCACAAAAATTCCTACGCGATAAAGATTTATGAAAAATCAGGTTTTATCAGACAGAATACATTGAGCGTGCATGCGCGACTGCGATCACATTTCTCAGAAAAAAAACCGAAAATTCATTAACATGTTTTGAACACGCGAAAGATGAGTCCATTAAAATTTTTTTTGATGAAAACTGCAATTTTCTGCTGGTAAAACAGCTTTTGATTTCGGTCTGAAAATTCTGAAAAAAATCCGTCGCGTTTCTGTTTGACTCTCTGAGGATTCAAGCTAGTATCAGTCCCACTGAATGAGTAAACGCAGCGTCGTCCAAGACCAATGCCTTAAATCTTTTCGGCGCTGTAAACAATGGAGCTTTTTAGCGCATCATTTCTTAATATACCTCACAACCATGATCGATACGGAACGAGCAGGATTTCGCTCTTTCCCGTATTATGGGCGAGAATGTTGCGCGCGGGGGGAGGGTGCAAGATGCAACCCACGTCTTTGGCAGTGGAGGGTACGCTTTGTGCTGAATCAGCCGGGCGACCAACGGAAGCCAAGCTGGGGCCTGTTACAACCGAATCGGACGAGCAAGCAGCCTTTCGATTGCTTGCGCAGCAAGTCGGTCAGCGCAGTTACCAGAACTGGTTCGCAGGGAAAGTCAGCCTCAAGCTGGACGCCAATCTCCTCATTATGGGAGTGGCCAGCCCGTTCTTACTGACCTGGATGCAGAAGAAGTTTTCCTCCGAGATCTATGCAACGGCGATTGCCTGCATCGGACCTGCAGCGGAATACCGCTTTGAAGTCGATCCGGTACTGGCCCGCCAGGAGTTGAGTTCGAAAGAACAGTCTGACTCTGCAGCGGCAATAGCAGAAACCTCTGGTGGCAAACCGCAGCCACATGCGGATCAGAAATCCGAGCGCATCGACGAGAGTCACAAACCGGCACAACCGTCCCCCTACAAAGGCAGGCGCTTCGCTGATCTGTCGACTTTCGTCACCGGAAAATCGAATCAGCTTGCCTACATGGCAACGCTGCAGGCGAGCGAACAACCAGGCGCATTGTATAACCCGCTGTTCATTCATGGCGGTGTCGGTCTGGGAAAGACCCATTTGCTGGAAGGCTTCTATCGGAAAATCCGACAACAGTACCCTTCTCTGCAGGTCGTGTTTCTGACCGCAGAATCATTCGGAAATTACTTTTCAAAAGCCTTACAGGAACGGTCTCTGCCCAGCTTCCGTCAGCGATTTCGCAACGTGGATGTGCTGATCATTGATGACATCGATTTTTTCGAATCCAAACGCATCTTTCAGGAAGAACTGTTACACACGATCAAACATCTGGAAAGCCATGGCAGACAACTGATCTTTTCCTCCGACCGGCATCCCCGCCTGTTAACGAAAATGAGTGAAGAACTCACCACCCGGTTTCTGTCGGGACTTGTCTGCCGGGTGGAATCGCCGGAAACAGAACTGCGGCTGCAGATCGCCCGACAGCGCGCATTGCAACTCAAAACACCCATTACCGATGGTGCGCTGGAATATGTTGCCAGACGATTCTCACAGAACGTGCGAGAACTGGAAGGCGCCATGAATTGCCTGCAGACCTGGCATGTGATGACAAAAC
Source organism: Planctomycetaceae bacterium (assembly GCA_020426085.1). Classification (GTDB taxonomy): domain Bacteria; phylum Planctomycetota; class Planctomycetia; order Planctomycetales; family Planctomycetaceae; genus Gimesia. Next base: position 9,245 of record JAGQQP010000053.1, read on the forward strand.
AGAAAATCACCACATCGATGGCGCGTCAGGTTCTGGCAGACCTCGAACGGGACTGTATCCGTATTGTGAAACTGGATGATATCAAACAGATCGTCTGCACCACGTTCGGAATTTCGGAAGCCGATCTGAATTCGTCGCGCCGCTCCCGCAATATCAGCCAGCCTCGCATGCTGGCGATGTTCCTTGCCCGAAAATTGACTCAGGCTGCCTACAGCGAAATTGGAGACTTTTTCGGCGGCCGCAATCACAGCACCGTGATGTTCGCCGAGAAAAAAGTGCGTCAGTGGCTCAAAAACCAGAATTCCATCCGGGTCGCGTTGCAGGACTGGTCCACTGAAGACATCATCGAATCTCTGGAACAGCAACTGCTGGCCAGTTAATCAATCTCCTGCATCGCGGGTCAAACTTTAATATTGTCCCTGCGAAGTCGGGTACTGACCGGGAACCGGGACGGGCTGTGCTCCCCACTGAAACCGCGAAGGAGCGGGCTGATTCGAATTCGGATTCATGAGCAGCTGCCGATTCTGATCTGCTGTCTGTTGAGCTGACTGATAAGCTCCCTGTTGCATGCCCTGCTGTAAATCAGTACCGGTAGTCCGCATGTTTGCGGGAGCGAAAGCCGGATTTGTGGAATACATGGCTGATTGAGGAAGTTCCGAAGGCAACTGTGGAAAGCCTCCCGCATTCTGTATGGGCTGCATTCCCTGTCCCTGGTATCCATTCTGCCCGGCAGGTTGATTCGTAAATTCATAGCCGGCCTGACGAACGCCACCTGCCTGCTGCTGCTGATAGGCTGACTGATCATACTGCACCTGGCGAATATTCTGTCCGCCCGGTTGATAGACATTCTGCTGAGGAACCTGTGCCGATGCCGGGATCAATGTTCCCACCTGCATCTGAGAACTCATCAAAGTCGAATTTCCGTTTGTATTCTGTTGTACTTCCGCGACCGGGAACATCTGACCGGGGCCTGCGTTCATTCCTGCTCGCGCCGCTTCCTGAAGCTGTGCCTGATCCGCATTCTGCTGCAGGTTTTCTGAATACTGTTGATCCGTATTCAGATTCTGTTGCGTGGAATTGATGCGATAATCGGGAAACTGTCCCGGTACCTGATACTGGTTGCCATACAGGGGCTGTCCGGCCTGAGGCATATTGACGGGCCTCGACTGCTGTGGCATTTGCTGGCCGGACATGTTCTGGTACTGTCCCTGCTGCGCCTGGGGAAATCCCTGTGCTGGCTGGTTCTGATACTGTTGATTCTGATATTGCTTCTGTGGTGCCTGCTGGACGGGTTGATTCTGCTGCTGTTCCTTCATGGCCCAGTAATTTGAGGCATCGACGGCCTGACTGATTCCCGGATCTCCTGCCGGAGGCCACGCCTGAATCTGAGCGTCAGGATCGACATACTGCACGGGAGCAGGCTGAGGAGCATGCACCAGATGCTGTGGATTTTCCTGATAGGGGAACGGATTCTGGGGCACACTGGCTGTCTGTGGCAACATGGCTCGCTGTGGACTGATGGCAGGCAGTTCCTGAATGGCGTCGCGGGTCTGGACTGCTTTTTCCCGTTCGCGTCTCATCATTTCTGCGATCTGCTGGGTGGGATTCAGACCTGCAGGAGTCATGGCAGGTGCTGCCGGTTGTGCCTGGTACTGTTCGATTCCATTCTGCCCCGTTGCATACTGAATCGGCTGTTGCTGTTCGGTCTGAACCTGTTCTACTGGCTGAATGCCGGCTGACAGATTCGCAGGTGCAACCCGCTGCACGTTGTGTTGTGTCATTCCCGACTGCGCCAGGTTCATCTGGGCCTGGTTCATCTCTGGATTGACGCCTGGGAAAAGTTGCGCGAATTTCTGCCGCGCCTGTGCCTCGCCGCTGGTCATCCGAAACAGAGCCAGCGCCTGATCGTATTGACCCGTGCGACCATAGTACCAGCCCAGGTGATCAAGCGAACGCGCATGATTGGGTTGATACTTGAGTGCCTCACGCAGATATTTTTCACCATAGTCATCCCGTCCCTGCAGCATATACGAATAGCCGATATCGCTCAGCAGATTCGAATTGGCAGGATCCAGCTTCAATGCTTTCAGGTAATATGCTTCTGCTGCAGGATAGTTTTTCTTTTTATCTTCTATGATCGCCAGACGATGCAGGGCTTCAAAATGATGGGGGTCCATCACCAGCACACGCTGATAATACCCCTGTGCTTTTTCCAGGTTCCCTGACCGATCTGCATCGTAGGCCAGATTCAGTTCCTGCTGTACTGTCGCATCATCAACTTTTGTGGGTGAAGTCTGAGGAGCACTGATCGGCAGTGCCCTGGATTCTGTCTTCGCTGAAGACGGATTTATTTTCTGATCCAGAATCGAAATCTCCGCCAACTGTTCCGAGTCATCCTGCTGCTCATTTCGTGTGCGCCGGTTCTGTCGACCTTTTTTCCGCTCCTCCGCCATGGCAACTCTCAGTTTCTTCTGGATATCAGACTCACTCTTTTTCTCTGCAGCGTTCGATGCCAGATCATCAGTGGACTTCATACTTTGCGCAAAAGGACCGGACTGACAGCCATTGAACAGGAGAAGACAGCAGGACAGGACAGCAAGATATTGAAACATTCGAGCTTTCATCTGGTATCAACCTTGATTCAGCGAGGGAAGATCGCTCAGTTTAATTCGACTCAATTTGATATGGACTAAATACCCTCAATCATGACCCGAATCGGCTACGGGAATTCCAGACTTGTGATCAGAAAACAATCAGATATTTTCTGACTGGAATACCAGTGGGCTCAGACTCTGCCATGCAATTGAAAGCGGAGATATGTGATATTGTGATTTGGTAGGAATAGATGTGAGAGAGAAAGGTATCAGGCGCGGATTCTACGTCGATCGGGAAATCATGTCGATACGAATTTGCGAAACGCCGTCAAAACGGGCAGATCTCGGCAACCTCAGGAAGAACGGCCTGAACCACGATCAGCATAAACCACTACTATTTAAACACTTAAAACGCCGCAGCTCAGAAGGAACTGCGACGTTTTTGTATTGGTTTTTCAATCAGCTTTGATCTCTGACGGATGCGGACTTTAAATTTGATTAAAATCCAAAGCCACCACCACCGCCACCGAATCCGCCGCCGCCGAAGCCGCCGCCACCAAAACCGCCACCGCCGCCGAAACCACCACCCAGACTTCCTCGCGTCGAAATGAACCGGTAGTAGTCAATTTCTGCTTCTCGCGAATTCAGGGAACGTCCATATGGCGTTGAGACAATGGTTCGCTGGTCGGCGTCCTGATTACCCAGATCGGTTAGAATGCGGGCAACCAGCTGGCGTCGATAGGCATCCAGTTCCGGTGCATAGTTGTTATCACTACGCTCGACGATCACAGGATAGGGAGCGCTTCGCATACGAGCGCCGATTTCGAGAATATGATCTTTTCCGTTTGTCGTCAGCTCGGCACTGTTATCAATAAATTCGTTGCGGTTGATAATAAAATCAACGGCTTCCGCATTGGATTCCATCGTATGGTAATGCGCGCGATTCACGCTGCCCAGAGGATAAACTTCGGGTATTGCATAAGAACGTTTGTGAACGCCCCAGTTGCCTCCCCCTCCCCAGCGGCAGCAACCGGCAACCAGCAAAATACAGCTGGTTGTCAGAACGAGTTTTTGAAAAATTGAAAAACGGACCATCATGTCCCTCAGTTGTTTTACGACAACGTAGTCACTGCCTGGATATTAAAAGTACGAGAGCGGCTTTTATCTGAAGCCCCGTCGTATTTCATTTATTAAAATCAATTGGTATATCAGCTCGTTATGAACTTGCTGATCTCAGCCTGAAAACAGAGCTGAATTCTTATTCCCCGCCAAACAGGGAGAATCTGGATTGAGTCGACTGCGGTTCCGCTGAAGCACGTCTCATTTTCGGATCGACGTAACCTGCAGGCTGGATAAACGAATTGTTCTGGCTGTCTGCCCCGTTATTCTGGAACCGGTTCTTAATCATTTGTGTAAATCTTCGGGGACGCTGTTGTGCCTGCGCATCCTGATACTGCCCGGGAGCATAAGCCTGTGGTCCGCTGGCAGCTGGCGCTGGTGGCGGAGGTAATGGCTGATGTTGATTCGAGTGGACTGGGCCGCGTGGGTTCACCGGTTGCGTCGGGAAAGAACCACGTGACTGGGGAACCGGGAGTGCTGCAGGTCCCTGCTGATAGGTTCCCGTCGCCGCAGGTGGATAATAAGGTGAAGCAGGAGCCGGATTGAACGGCTGATAACCGACTTCAATTCCCTGACCGGCACCGCGACCGTAAGGCTGCAGCTGATAAACGCCGGTGTCTGGCGCCCCTTCCGTCATCGCATATTTATACAATTCTTTATCATGAGGCACTGTCACTTCAAAACCGGGATACGGAGGAACTTCATCCTCTT
>JAGQQP010000540.1 GCA_020426085.1 Planctomycetaceae bacterium
ATGCGCACTCCGAACGGCTCCAATTCGGCAGGCCGAACCGGGACTCGGAAAACGTATTGGCACAACGATCTCTCATACGCGCTGGTGATCTTCCTCCATGAAGTCACAAAGCCGAAGCGAAACGATCAGGTAATCCGCCTGATTCAGGCCGCGAACGTTACCATTTTTCTTAATTTCAGGGTAGAGGAACTCGGCTGTTTTTCATGCTGATTCGACCGTATGCCCCACTCTTCCCGTCGAAATCAGTCACCACCTGACTCCGAACCAGAGTATTTTTATTAAGTCTTTTCATCACATCAACTTATCATCACACGTTGATTGGAAATGATCTCCAGAGTGCTCTGAATCATGATTGAGCCTCAAAAACAGGAGCAATCACGAGAAATCTGACTTTAGTTAAAATAGAGACTATCGCGAATAATTATAAATTACCGTTCAAAAACTTACTTTAACCGACCGGACCAACAATCCCAATCATTGACATCGGTACGATCGTCCGGGTACAAAAGAGTAACTTATGGATAAGTTTTCGATATATTCGAAAAAATTGGAAGTTTAGAGAATCTGGCGTGATGGACTACGTCTTCTTTCGGCATGGCTTACTGCCCCTGGTCGTGCAACAGTTAAGCTCGATTTAAAAAGGTCGAATGGATGATGAGTCTTCGTAAAAAAATGAACCTGAAAAAAGTATGCCTGACGGTTGGTTGTTTCCTGACCATCGGCATGATCTCTCTGGCTGAGTCCAACGCGGGAATCATTCCCTGGACTTACAATGCCATCTTTGGCCCAAGTCGCAACGGTCCCATGGCCTACAGCGCCGGCTATGCACCTGTCCCCTACACCGCCAATTATGGTGGATACGGCATGATGAATAGCGGCAGTTGCTGCGGCCAACCTGGCTACACCACCTACTACGGTGGTACCATGAACAATGCTCAGGCTCGACGCAGTTCGCGGGCTGCTTACCGCTGGTACCTGCTCAACAACCCTCAGGTGGTTGGCGTCAGTTACAGTAATTTCAGTGGCGGAACGGCATACGCTTCCACCGGCAGTTATTATGGCCCGGTTGGTTGTGGATCTTGTGGAATGAGTGGCTGCGGCATCGGCGGATGTGCAACAGGGGCCTGCGGTGCTTCCGGCTGCAGTACCGGACAATGCGGGGTTTCCTACAACCCGGCGACTGCCAGTACACCGACCCCCGATCCAAACGCCGGCGCTCCCGTTCCACAGCCTCGCGAAGTAGAAAGCACAACGCCCAAAACATTTGCTGATGAACCAATGAATTCCGGCAGTCCACAACCAGGTGTGGAAGATTCCGGATTCGAAAAGCGTCGCTATGATCGCAGCCCCATGGAAACCACTCCCATGCCGAAAAACGAAGCGGAAGACTTGTTCAAAGTCCCCCTGAATCGGGGTGTGGAAGAACTGCCCATGCCAGGTGCGAAACCAGCGACTCCACCCATTCCCGGTACAGAACGCAAACAGCCTGATTTCGGTCCCGAGAAAAAAGAGAACGATGATTTCTTCAATGGCGGCAGCACAGATGCCTTTAAGCCAACCCCCGAAGGGAAACTTCCGAAAACTACTATCCCTCAGAAAAAGTCGGCTCCCATTGAAGAACCGGCACTGAAGGCTCCCAAAGCAGAACAGGAAACCAACTTTCCTCCACTGCGGGTACGTCCTTTGAATCTGGATCAGAAAATCACCTGGAAATCAGCACCTCGTGCAGATCGGCTGACGATTCGTACCAGCTTCTCTGCCCCCAAGGTTGCCAAGCAGGATGTGCCTGTGAATTCCGGCTGGTTTGCGATTACCGACTCAGCAAAAATTGCCAGCAACTGATTGTTGCAATTCGAAGTCTCAACAAAGTGCAAGTGCCTGACCGCCTTGCACTTTTTTTATGCGCCAATCCCGTTATCGTAAGAAGCATACGACACCACTTTCGTTTTCCACTCTCTTTGATCAAACATCCGGATTCGGAACATGCAAAACTCAGAAATCGCACGCCAGTTTGAGGAACTGGCAGACCTGCTGGAAATTCAGGGCGCTAATCCCTTTCGGCTCCGCGCTTATCGAAACGCAGCACGCACCATCTCTGGACTGCCGGATTCCATTCAGGATCTGGTTGAATCAGATCCCCAAGATCTGCAGGAACTGCCCGGTATCGGCAAAGACCTCGCCGAAAAAATTGTCACGATTGTCGAAACGTCAACGCTCCCTCAACTGGAAGAACTCAAAGAACAGATTCCAGCTGATGTGGTGCGTATGCTCGATATTCCCGGAATTGGTCCTAAAAAGGTAGCGTTTCTTTTTTCAGAACTTTCGATTCAGTCACTGGATGACCTCAAAGCAGCCGCCGAAAATGGTGTGATTGCCGAGCAGAAAGGCTTCGGCAAAAAAACAGAACAGATCATTCTGGAAGGTCTGGAACAACTCAGCCAGGCCGGTAACCGTGTCCGACTTGCCGATGCCAAGGCGCAGTCTGACGCCATCATTCACGATCTCAGCGAACTCGATTCAGTCCAGCAGATTTCGGAAGCCGGCAGCTGTCGCAGGCGGAAAGAATCTGTGGGTGACCTGGATGTTCTCGTGACTTCCAGTCAGCCCGCCGAAGTCATGGACGCTTTAGCGGACCACGAACTGGTGAATAAAGTTCTCGCACGCGGCGATACCAAACAACGCGTCAGGCTCAATTCAGGTCTCGAACTCGACCTGCGTGTCGTCCCTGAAGAATCGTATGGCGCCGCCCTGCTCTACTTCACCGGTTCCAAAGAACACAACATCGTGCTCCGACGCCGCTCTCAGGATCGTGGGCTCAAACTGAATGAGTACGGCCTGTTTCGCGATGAAGAACTCGTTTCAGGCAGAACCGAAGAAGAAGTTTACAAAGCACTCGATCTTCCCTGGATCCCGCCGGAAATTCGTGAAGACCGGATGGAGTTTGCCGCTGCAGAAAAAAATGAACTGCCGGAGCTGATCGAACTGAAAGACATTCGCGGCGATCTGCATATGCATACGACAGCCACCGATGGCACGGCTTCCATTCTGGAAATGGCAGAGGGTGCCAAAGCCAAAGGCTATCAATACATCGCCATCACCGACCATTCCAAACGGGTCACGATGGCCAACGGTCTGGATGCCAAACGACTGCGAGCACACTGGAAAGAGATTGAAAAAGTACAGGCCAAAATTTCCGGCATTCAGATTCTGAAAGGCATTGAATGCGACATCCTCGAAGACGGCAGCATGGATCTGCCCGATGATGTTCTCAGCGAAGCCGACTGGGTCATCGCCGTTTTACATTACGGCCTCAAGCAGCCTCAGAAACAGATCAACCAACGTCTGTTGAATGCGATCCAGAATCCAAACGTCTCGATCATCGGTCATTTATCCGGTCGACTGATCGGCAAACGTCCCGGTGCCGACCTCAATTACGGGGAGATCCTCAAAGCAGCCGCCGACTATGGCACCATGCTGGAAATCAACGCGCATCCCATGCGACTCGATATCGATGA
>JAGQQP010000541.1 GCA_020426085.1 Planctomycetaceae bacterium
CAAGTTCCAGAAAAAAGAAATAACACAGAGGGTTATGCAATCATGGATCAGGCCAGCTTAAAATTTACCAAAACACACGAATGGATCGGCGTCGAAGGCGATATTGCGACCGTTGGAATTTCTGACTTCGCCGTAAATCAATTGACCGATCTGGTTTATATTGAACTCCCTAAAGTGGGATCGACATGCGAAGCCGGCAAAGTCTTCGGCGAAGTCGAAAGTGTCAAAGCCGTCAGCGACCTCTATGCCCCTGTCAGCGGGGAAATTGTTGAGGCCAATGAAGCCCTCGTCGATGATCAGTCGCCACTGTCTGATGATCCATTTGGTGCCGGCTGGATCACAAAAGTTAAAATGTCGAACCCCGCTGAAGTAGAACAGTTCATGAATGCGGACGACTACATAAAGTTTTGTGAGTCCGAAGCACACTGAAGTAATCAGGAAATCCTGGCAGTGAATTGTTTTCACCTGCTGTTCACTGCACTTCCCTGCCCTGAGGGAATCGATTCATTCAATTCCCCTCAGCAAATGGATAAAACAGAGTTCCCATGTTTCTTCTGCGACTATAATCCCAACAGCGTTTACCAAACTTATGTTTTTTATCGAGTGAACCGTGCCCTACCTCTTCAACACACCAGAACAACAGCAGGAAATGCTGAAAACCGTCGGCGTCGACTCGCTGGAAGCTTTATTCTCAACAATTCCCTCTGAGCTCCGACTGGGTCGCCCACTTGATATTCCGCCCGCTCTGACAGAAATGGAACTGCAGGCGCATGTCACCAGACTCGCAGCAAAAAATGTCGGACCGACATCACGTGTCTGCATGCAGGGTGGCGGTGCCTACGATCACTTTATTCCTGCCGCCGTCGATGAAATTGCTCGACGAGGCGAATTCTATACTGCTTACACCCCCTATCAGGCAGAAGCCAGTCAGGGCAGCCTGCAGACCTTCTTTGAATTTCAGTCTCTGATCTGCCAGCTGACCGGTATGGATGTTTCCAATGCCAGCCTTTACGAAGGAGGAACCTGTGTCAGTGAAGCCGCCTTCATGGCAATGCGGGTCACCAATCGACACAACCGCGTGGTCCTGCTCGGCTCGCTGCATCCGGAATATCAACAGGTTGTTGAAACCTATCTCACTCATTTGAACTGCGAAGTCGTCATCGTTCCCTGTATCGATGGAGCTGCTGACCCTGCAGCAGTCGATGCAGCCATGAATGAAGAAACCGCCTGTCTGGTCATCCAGCATCCGAACTTCTTCGGAACGCTGGAAGAAGCAGAGCAACTGACGGAAATCGCACACAAATATGGTGCACTCTCTGTCGTCTCTTACGATCCGATCAGCCTCGGGATTCTGAAACGCCCCGGTGATTATGGTGCAGACATCGCAATCGCTGAAGGTCAGTCACTGGGAACTCCCCTGCAGTTCGGCGGCCCTTACCTGGGACTGTTCTCCTGCAGTGAAAAGTTTGTCCGTAGAATGCCTGGTCGCCTGATCGGACAGACCGTGGACCGCAATGGCAAACGCTGCTACGTACTCAACCTGCAGGCCCGCGAACAACATATCCGTCGCGATAAAGCCACCAGCAACATCTGCAGTAACCAGGGACTGATTGCAATTCGCGCTGCCGTCTATCTCTCCCTGCTCGGTAAACAGGGAATTCGGGAAGTCGCAGAACTCTGCTGCCAGAAAGCACACTACGCCGCCGAACAGCTGGCGACAGTCGCAGGGATTGAGCTGCTGTTTCCGGAGCGTCCGTTCTTCAAAGAATTTGCTGTCAGTTGTTCCGAAGGAGCCGACTACCTGCTGCGAAAGGCGAGACAGGCCGGCTTTGATCTGGGCCCTGAATTGTCCCGGTTCGAATATCAGCAGGCTCCAGAGAAATTCCAAACGGCTGTGCTGGTGGCAATCACCGAGCAGAGAACTCGCGAGGAAATCGATCAACTGGTCAACGCATTAAAAGCATAAGCGTCCTGATCTAAACAAGTGCTTAACAAGTTTCATTTTTAAAATTCGAAGCAGCATTCAATACCATGCGAAATAAACTGGCCACTGAATCTTTATTTGCTCTCTCACAACCTGGCAGACGCGGTGCGGAATTTCCGGCAGCCGATGTTCCGGAACGACCACTGAGTGAGCTGATCCCGACTTCAGCACTGGCAGCAGAACCCACCGGCCTGCCGGAAGTCACTGAGTCGGATGTGATCCGTCACTTCGTCAATCTGTCGACGCTGAATATGTGCGTCGACACTCACTTCTACCCACTGGGTAGCTGTACGATGAAGTACAATCCCAAGCGCCACGAGCGACTGGCCAGCCTGCCGGGAATCGTAGATCTGCACCCCTACCAGAATCAGGCTGATCTGCAGGGAATGCTGGGCATGCTTTACGAGATGCAGGAAATGCTGGCAGAAATTTCGGGGCTGCCTGCTGTCTCCCTGCAACCTGCCGCCGGGGCACAAGGAGAATTTACAGCTCTCTTGACCGCCAAAGCCTATTTCGAAGATCGCGGCGAAAAGCGGACCAAAGTTCTGTTCCCCAACAGTGCACACGGAACAAACCCGGCCAGTGCCGCGATTGCCGGTTTTGATTGTGTGCAGCTCTCCAGCAGCAAAGAAGGCCTCGTCGATCTCGAAGACCTTAAAGCACACCTCGATGATCAGACTGCCGTCTTCATGGTGACAAACCCGAATACCCTGGGACTGTTCGAAAAAGACATCAAGCAGATCGCACAGATGGTGCACGATGCCGGCGGGCTCGTCTATATCGACGGTGCCAACATGAACGCCATCCTGGGTTACACACGGCCTGGTGATTTTGGTGGCGACATGATGCACTTCAACGTCCATAAAACCTTCACAGGCCCCCATGGTGCCGGCGGTCCTGGATCTGGCCCGATTGCCGTTCGTGATTTTCTGGCAGACTACCTGCCCGCTCCCGTCATCAAATACCACCCCGATGCGGACGAAACCGAAAAATACACTCTGGAAACTCCAGAGAAAACAATTGGCCGGGTGCGGACCTTTTACGGAAATATTGGTATCCTCGTACGAGGCTACTGCTACCTGAGAACACTGGGAGCCGCCGGCCTCAAAGCGGTTTCTGAAAATGCCGTTCTGAATGCGAACTACCTCAAAGCTCTACTCAAAGATGTACTGCCAGTGCCGAATGGGGACTTGTGCATGCATGAATTTGTGGCTTCCGCTTCCAAATCCAAAGCAGCCAATGGAATCACTGCCATGGACATTGCCAAGCGATTGCTCGACTTCGGGTTCCACGCTCCCACGGTTTACTTTCCACTCGTTGTTCCTGAAGCCATCATGGTGGAACCGACGGAAACCGAATCAAAAGAAACCCTCGATGCCTTTGCGGAAACGATTATCAAAATCCTCAAAGAAGACCCGGAGTTTCTGCACCAGGCACCACACAGCACGATTGTTCAAAGGCCCGACGAAGTCGTCGCCGCCCGTAATCCGATCCTGCAATGCTGTGAGCCTCAATAAACTGT